>CALWWS010000147.1 GCA_944385305.1 uncultured Oscillospiraceae bacterium
CGCTGAGCTCCACTTCCACGCCGAAGCGGCTCTTGAGCTTGCTCACCAGCACGTCCATCTGGATGTCGCCGGCGGTGGTCACCACCATCTGGTGGGTCTCGGCGTTGTTCACCACCCGGAAGGTGGGATCTTCCTCGTTGAGGCGGGCCAGACCTGCGGCGATCTTATCCTCCTGGCCACGGACCTTGGGGGCGATGGCCTTGGAGTAGTTGGGTTCGGCGAAGGGCAGGGGATCCAGCTTCATAAACTTACGGGCGTCACACAGGGTGTCGCCAGTCTTGACCTTGTCCATCTTGCCAATGGCGCCGATGTCGCCGCACATGAGCTCCTTGACCTCGGTGTTCTTCTTGCCGGTCATCACATACAGACGGCCCAGCTTTTCATTGTTGCCGGTGTTGGTGTTCACCAGAGTCATGTCGGGGGACAGGTGGTCGGAGAGCACCTTGACAAAGGAGAACTTGCCGTACTGGTCGGCCACGGTCTTGAAGACAAAGGCGGCGGGGACGGCGCCCTGGGAGACGATGAACTCGGCCGGCTCGCCCTCCCGGTCGGTGCCGGAGTAGGGGATGCCCTCCAGGGGGTTGGGCAGCAGGTCGATGATGACGTCCAGCAGCAGGGGGGTGCCCAGGCCGGTGTAGGAGGAGCCGCACACCACGGGGATCATGGAGCAGTCCCGCACGCCGGCCTTCAGGCCCTGCATCACCTCGGCGTAGGTGAACTCCTCGCCGGAGAAGTACTTGTCCATGAACTCCTCGCTGGTCTCAGCCACGGACTCCATGAGCTTGTCGTAGATCTCGTTGATCACGTCCACCTTGTCCTCGGGCACGGGGATCTCCGTCTGCCCGTCGGCGGTGGGCTGGAAGGCGCGCTTGTGGAGCACGTCCACAATGCCGGTGACCTTCTTGTCCTCGTCCCAGATGGGGACCATCAGGGGGGCGATGTTCTTGCCGAAGTATTCCCGGAGGGTGTCGAAGGCGGAATTGAAGTCCACGTTGTCCTCGTCCATCTTGGAGATGTAGACGATGCGGGGCAGGTTGCGCTCGTTGAGCAGCTTCCAGGCCCGCTCCGTGCCCACGGACAGGCCGCCCTTGGCGGCGCACACCAGCACGCCGGCGTCGGCCACGCTCAGGCACTCGGCCACCTCGCCGGCAAAGTCGAAGTTGCCCGGGGTGTCCAGCACGTTGATCTTACAGCCTTTATATTCCACAGGCGCGACGGCGGCGGAGATGGAGATCTGGCGTTTGATCTCCTCCGGATCATAGTCGCACACGGTATTGCCTTCAGAGGTCTTGCCCAGGCGGTCCAGGGCGCCGGTCATGCGCAGCATGCTCTCAACCAGGGTGGTCTTGCCGTTGCCGCCGTGGCCCAGCAGGCAGATGTTGCGGATACTGTGGGGAGAATAGCTCATAGTTGTTTCCACTCCTTACGATTTACGGTGGGCTCTCCACGGGACTTGGGGACGTCCGGGCAAAAGAACCACTGTCAGCAATTATACAATAAAATCCACGGCTTGGCAACGGCCATTTGACGATTTTGACCAAAATATTTTTGGGCAAAAACAGACGCCCGCCCCGGACTGCTCTCCGGGGCGGGCGTGGGGCGGAAAAACTGGGAAAACAGGGGGGAGGTTCAGCCGGCGGGCTCCTCCGTCAGAATGAGCTGGCAGGTGCCGGACAGGGTGTCGTCCCCCTCCAGGGTGTAGGGGATGCCCTGCTCCTCCAGCAGGGCCAGGAAGGCCCGGGCCTGCGCCCCGGACAGGAGGGAATCCGCCCCGGAGGCGTCGCCCACGGCCTGCTGCCAGCCGTCGGGCAGCCGGGCGCAGAGGATACGGGTGCCGGCGGTCTCGGGGGCGTCGGGGGCGGGGCTCTCCAGGGTCCGGGTATCCCCGGGGGAGAGGGAGTACAGGGCGGCCTGGGCGCCGGAGTAGCCGGCGGGCTGGGCGGTGTCCCCGCCCCAGGGCAGGGCCGCGGCCAGGGCCACCACCAGGGCGGCGCAGGCGGCCAGGGCGCCCCAGCGGCGCAGGGAGACCAGCCTGCCTTTGCCTTTGGGCTGCTGCTGGGTGGGCAGCTGGTCCAGGATGCGCTGGTGCAGGCCCTCCGGGAAGGGGGCGTCCAGAGCGCGCAGGGCGGCGGACTGCTCCGTCAGCTCCCGGTACAAAGCGGCGCAGTGGGGACAGGTATTCAGATGGGCGGACAGCTCCGCCTGCTGGGCAGGGGAGAGGGGACCGTCCAGGGCCTGGCTCATCAGCTCCAGGCTGTGGTCGCAATTCATGGCTGCCGCCTCCCTTCTCTCAGTCAGATTCTATGGGGATAGACGCAGGGGATCCGAAAAAGTTCCCCAGGAGAAAAACTTTTTTTGTTTCGGCGGGATCACAGCTGCTCCCGCAGCAGCTTGGCCAGGGCCAGCCGGGCCCGGGCCACCCGGGATTTCACCGTGCCGGGGGGCAGGTCCAGGGCCTGGCCGATCTCCTCATAGGAGGCGCCGTTGAGCTCCCGGAGCACCAGCACCTGCCGGTGTTCCTCCGACAGCTGCCCCAGCCCCCGGAGCACCGCCTGGCGTAGTTCCTTCTGCGCCAGTGCCTGGCCCGGCGTGGCGGCGGGGTCGGTGAGCCGGCTGTCCCAGCAGCGGTCGGCGTCGTCCAGGGACAAATCGCCCCGGCGCTTCTTTTCCCGGCGGAGGAAGTCAATGGCGGCGTTGCCGGTGAGCCGGTACAGCCAGGTGGAAAAGGAGCTGTCCCCGTGAAAGGAGGGCAGCCCGCGCCAGGCCTTGAAAAAGACCTCCTGGGTGACGTCGGCGGCGTCCTCCGGGTGGCCCAGCAGGCCCAGGGCCTGGCGGTAGACCTGCTTTTCATACCGCTCCATCAGCTGGCCGAAGGCCGCCTGATCGCCGCGCTTTGCCAGCGCCAGCAGCGTTTGCTCATCCACGCGGGACACCTCCTTTCCCGGGCCGTGATGTCAGGGGCTCAGCACAGGTCCCGGCGCACGCCCTTTGTCACCGCCGCGAAATCGGCGGCGGTCTCTATCTTGCAGATCTGTTCCTTCCAGTAGGCGGCGTAGGGGACGCCTTTCAGGTACCAGGCGTAGTGCTTGCGCATCTCCAGGCAGGCGATCTTCTCCCCCTTGTGCTCCAGGGCCAGGGCGAACTGCCGCTCCACGGTGTTCAGCCGCTGGGCCAGGGGGGGCAGGGGGGGAATGGGCCGGCCGGCCGCCGCCGCGGCGCACTGGACCAGCAGCCAGGGGTTGCCGAAGGCGCCCCGGCCCACCATGGCCATGTCCGCGCCGGTGTAGCGCAGGATGTGGGCGGCGTCCTCCCCGGAGAACACGTCCCCGTTGGCCACCACGGGGATGGACACCGCCTGCTTCACCGCCCGGATCTGGTCCCAGTCCGCCCGGCCGGAGTACATCTGGGTGCGGGTGCGGCCGTGGACGGCCACGGCGGCCACCCCGGCGTCCTCCATGCGCCGGGCGAAGTCCACACAGTTGATGGAGCCCTTGTCCCAGCCCAGGCGGAACTTCACCGTCACCGGCACCCCGGCGGCCCCCCGGATGACCGCGCGGATGACCTCCACCGCTTTGTCGGGGTCTTTCATCAGGGCGGAGCCGTCCCCGGCGTGCACCACCTTGGGCACCGGGCAGCCCATGTTCACATCCAGAATATCCGCCCCGGACCCCTCCAGGGCCAGGGCGGCCCCCCGCTCCATGCACGCCGGGTCAGAGCCGAAGATCTGCACCGCCGCCGGGTGCTCGCCGGGGCCCAGCCGCAGCAGGGTGGGGGTCTTTTTGTCGCCGTAGCACAGGGCTTTGGCGCTGACCATCTCGGAGACGGTATAGCACCCGGACAGCTCCCGGCACACGGCGCGGAAGGCCAGGTCGGTGACCCCCGCCATGGGGGCCAGGGCGATCCGGGATGGAATGTCCACAGTTCCGATTCTCACAAAAGCGCTCCTTCTACAAACTTCTTCCTGAATTTCTCCAGCGGCCCGCGCCGGCTCCGGCCGGGGAGGGCACGTGGGAACATAATACCATATTTTATGGAGCGGGGCAAGACAGGTTCCGACGGGCTTTTTTTCCCACAGAACGTATAATGGCCCAAGACGATGGGATGCGGAGGGAAACACCATGACTGCAAAAGACAAGCCCCGTGGGGAAAAGCAGGTCCGGCGGATGGGGAGGCTCCAGGTGCCGCTGGCGGCCCGCCTGTCTGACTGGGCCGTGCGGTTTCTGCTGGGGGCGGTGCTGGCCGGCGCCCAGTTTCAGGGCGGGTACGCGCCCTTCGGCCTGGCCCTGGTGGGGGCGTGCCAGCCGGGGGGCGAGGGGCTGTTTGCCCTGTTGGGGGCGGCCCTGGGCTATCTGTCCTTCCGGGGACTGGTCAACGGCTTGCGGTACATCGCCTCGGCCATGATGGTATACGCCGTGGCCCTGGCCCTGGGGGAGTTCCAGATTTACCGGCGGCGCTGGTTCGCGCCGCTGAGCGCGGCGGTGCTCAACGGCCTGGTGGGGTTTGTCTATCAGTCTGCCGCCGGATGGGATGTGAGCACCGCCGCCGGGCTGGCCGCCGAGGTGGCCGCGGCCGCGGGAGCGGTATACTGCTATCGCCTGAGCTTTGAGCTGTGGGACTGCCACCGCCCCGGGGAGCGGCTCACCACCCGCCAGATCGTGGGGGTGCTGGTGCTGGGCGCCACCCTGATGATGACCCTGGAGCGGGTGGCGGTGGCGGACAGCTATTCCCTGGGCCGGGTGCTGTGCGTGACGGCGGTGCTCATCGCCGCCTGGCGGGGCGGCGCGGGGGTGGGGGCCGCGGCGGGAGTGGCCGCGGGGCTGGCCATGGATCTGGCCGGGGGGACGCCGGCCTGGTTTACCGCCTGCTATGCCCTGCCCGGCCTCATCACCGGCCTATTTGCCGGCCAGAACCGGCTGCTGTGCGCCCTGGCCTATGTGCTGGCAGGGGGCGCGGCCCAGCTGTGGATGTGGAACGAGCCGCTGAGCGCGGCTAGAATCTTTGAGATCCTGGCCGGCGCGGCGGTGTTCCTCCTGCTGCCCCAGCGCCTGCTGCGGCGGTTCGCGGCGCTGAGCCAGCAGGAGGCGCCGGAGGGGGAGGGCGACCGGGGACGGGAGCTGGCCGCCCGCCATCTGCGCCAGACCGCCACGGCCTTCCGGGCGGTGGCGGGCAGCCTGCGGGGAGCCTTTCAGGAGCAGAGGGCCAACGACGCCGACGCCGCCCGTGTGTTCGACCGGGCGGCGGAGCGGGTGTGCGTCAAATGTCGGCAGCGGGAGCGGTGCTGGCAGCGGGAGTACCAGTCCACCCGCACCGCCCTGTCCGACGCCCTGGCCCCCATGCTGGACCGGGGAGAGGGGACGAGGGAGGATTTCCCGGCCTATTTCTCCGGGCGGTGCGTGCAGTTTGACGCCTTCCTGGGCCAGGCCAACCGGGAGCTCACCGCCCTGCTCCACCGCCGCCGGTATGACAGCCGGGTGCGGGAGAGCCGGGCGGCGGTGTGCGCCCAGTACGGCCAGCTGGCCCAGGTGCTGGACCAGGCGGCGGCCCAGGCGGACCGGGAGCCGGTGGTGGACGGCCGGCGGCAGCGGCTGCTGAAACAGCATATGGCCGCCCTGGGGTTGGAAGGGCGGTGCACCGTGTACGAGGATGAATTCGGCCACCTGCGCCTGGAGGCGGAGGGGCCCGGGACGGAAAAGCTGGCCCAGGCCGGGGAGGTGGCCCGGCTGGGGGCCCTGCTGGGCTGTCCGCTGAAGGCCGAGGCGACGGGAGAGCGGGGCCGGGCGGTGCTGAGCCAGCGGGAACCCCTGTCCGCGGTGGCGGGACTGGCCGCCGCCGGACGGGAGGGACAGGCGGTGAGCGGGGACACCGGGGCCTGGTTCAAGGATGAGCGGGGCCGGCTCAACATCATCCTGTGCGATGGCATGGGCAGCGGCCCCGCCGCCCGCTCGGACAGCGACTGCGCCCTGGGCCTGCTGGAGAAATTCCTCCGGGCGGGGCTGTCCCCCCAGGGGGCGCTGAAGACGGTGGGGGAGGCCCTGGCCCTGCGGGGAGAGGAGCAGGGGGGCTTCACCACGGTGGACCTGCTCCAGGTGGACCTGTACAGCGGCAAGAGCGCCATCTACAAGCTGGGGGCGGCCCCCACCTGGCTGCGCCGGGGCGGCGTGGTGGAGCGGCTGGAGGGCGGCTCGCTGCCGGCGGGGATGGAGAGCGGGGAACCGGATGAATTTTCCCTCACCCTGGACGCCGGGGACTGTGTGGTGCTGGCCAGCGACGGGGTGGCCGGAGGAAAGGACGACGGCTGGCTGCGCCGGGCCCTGACGGAGTTTGACGGGCTGTCCCCCCAGGAGCTGGCCGGGCGCATCCTGGCCGAGAGCGGGGAGCGGACGGGGGCCGGGGACGACCGGACGGTGATGGTGCTGAAGCTGGATGTGAGGAAGGCATAAAAAAAGAGTGAAGAGTGAAGAGAAAAAAGGCAGAGCCGTTCCGCAAAGCGGAACGGCTCTGCCTTTACGCCAAATGATGCCGCTGGATGTCCACAATCTGGCCCCTGTCCATGGTGAGCACCCCGTTGTACCGCGCCATGAGTTCTCTGGACGGCTTGTGGGAAATGTGGATGACCAGAGGGTAGTCCAGCTCCAGGATCATCTCCTCGATCTCCCGGGCGGTGGCCGGGTCCAAGGCGGAGGTTACTTCGTCCAGCAGCAGGACGTCCGGCCCGGTGTAAAGGGCCCGGGCCAGACCGATGCGGGCCTTCTGCCCACCGGACAGCTGCCGCTGCTCCTCATCCACCACCGTGTCCAGCCCCTGGGGCAGCCCAGCCACGAGATCTCCTAAGCGGCACTTGTCCACTACGTCCGCAAGCCGGGCCCGGTCCCCGGTGTGTAAAAAGTCGATATTGTCCGCCACCGTCCGGCGGAACACATAGGGCTGCTGCCCCACCAGCACCAGCCGCCCGGCCAGCGCCCCGGCGGATAGGTCCTCCATGGGCGTCCCATCCACATACACCCCCTGGGCGGGGTACTGGCCGGAAAGCACCCGCAGCAGGGTTGACTTGCCGCAGCCGCTTTCCCCCAGCAGCAGGTACTTTTTCCCCATCTCGAAGCGGAAGGACACCTGGCGCAGGGTGGGGGTGTCCCCGTGGTAGGAGAAGCTCATCTCCCGTACCTCCAGCTCCCGGCGGATGGGACGGCTCTCCCCCGGCTCCGCCGCCGGGTGCTCTGCCAGAAAGCCTGCAAGCTTTTCCCGCATTCCCCGGCTGCCGCGGATGCTGGACCAGGCGTCGGCAAACCCTATGGTGGGCATGGAGTAGCGGTTGGCGATGTAGAACACCGTCAGCAGGGACCCGACGGCCATGGCCCCGGTCATGACGAAGTAGCCGGAGAGCACCACCGGGATGACCACCATGGCCCATCCCACCCCCATGTTGACGCACATCATCACCTGGGTGAGTACCGCGGCGCCCACCCGGGCCCTTGTCATGGACTCGTCCGCCCGGTCGAACTCCCCCTGGGCTTGCTCCTCGCCGCCGTAGCTTTTCACCACGGAGAAGCCCAGCAGCAGCTCCTTAAGCTTGGAGGTGAAGGCGGCGGTCTGACGTGACTGGACCACCGTCCGACGTCCGATGGCCCTGTTGAACAGGGAGGGGGTGAAATACTGCGTCACCGACAGGGCCATGATCACCAGCCCTACCACCGGGTTGAGAATCAAGGAATAGGCCACGCAGAACACGAACTGGGCCGCATAGCAGAACACCAGGGGCAGCTTGGCATAGTACTGGTCCCGAATCAGCAGCACGTCCCCGGACATCAGGTTCAGGTACTCCCCGGTATCCTGCCGGGCAAAGGTGGCGCTGTCCATGCTCATCACGCTCCGATTCAGCGCCCGGCGCAGCCCCTGGGCCGCCCGGTCCGCGTACAGCTGGGTCATGCCCTCGGCCAGAGCCCGCCCCCCGCCGTAGACCAGGGCAAATAGAATGACAGGCAGCCCCGCCCGCAGCAGCTCCTCCACCGTCCCGATGCCCCCCACCGAGATGGCCAGGTGGTTGAGTAGCACGGCAGCGAACATGGAGATGACGCCGTAGGCTGCCTCCAGGGTGCACACCAGCGCCAGAAAGGGCCGACTGAGCGGCAGGGCGGCGGATGTAGTCTGTTTCATGGTGATTCCTCTCTTTGGAAGTTAGCTTATGCTAACCGCATTGTAGCACACAACGCTGGCGCTGTCAATGCTGCCCGGCGAAACGTTATTAAGGTTGGCGTGAAGATGGCAGTTAGGAGACGACCGGACGGTGATGGTGCTGAAGCTGGACGTGAGAAAGGCGTGAAGAGAGAGTGAAGAGTGGAGAGTGGAGAGGGAAGAGTGAAGAGAAACAGCGCAGGGTTCAGATGCGATGTCATCTGAGCCCTGCGCCGTTTGAAAGCCTTGCAGGATTTCGCCGCCCGCAGGCGGCGAAATCAATGGGAATCCGTTTTTGGCCGGGGCGTGTACCTGGACAAAAACTCTTCTCAGCCCGTAAGCGTGCGGGCCGCGCCCTTGGCGGCGCGTGCGACGAAACGGGCTGCAACTCCCCTCGCCGGAAAAGGCGCTGCCTTTTTCGGCGAAAAAAGGCCCCGGATGCTCCACCATCCGGGGCCTTGTCTTATTATCAGGTTGTCCCTCAGCCCCGGGCCGCCTGGTGGGCCGCCGGCTTCAGGCCGGGCAGGACGGGCAGCACCTTCAGCAGCAGGGTGCCCAGCACATAGCACACCACCGTCTCCGTAATGAAGAAAGTCAGGCAGTTCCAGGCCCAGGCCGCCCAGAACGCGCCGTCCACCGCCCCCACGGCGGTCCAGGCCCAGATGGGGGGCAGGACGATCAGGTTCACCAGGATGGGGGGCAGGGGGGCCAGATACCACCGGGGCATCTTCATGGTCAGCCAGGCGGCCGCGGCGGTGGCCAGGGTGCCGAAGACGATGTCCAGGGGGCCCACCGGGGAGGCCAGGTTGACGATGAGGCAGCCGATGGCCAGCCCCGGCCCGGTGGCCGGGTACAGGAAGGGCAGCACGGTGAGGGACTCGGCAAACCGGAACTGGACAGACCCGAAGGTGAGCCCGAAAATGTTGCCGAAATACCCCATCACCACGTACAGCGCCGCCACAACGGCGGCCAGGGTGAGGTCGCGGACAGAACAATTGCGCATAAAAAATCCTCCAGTCGATATTTAGAGTGCCTGCGTGGGGCACAGCGGCGGGCGTTCCTTCCGGACAGCTTCACGCACAGGCTGTCCGCGGCTCTCTGCCC
>CALWWS010000148.1 GCA_944385305.1 uncultured Oscillospiraceae bacterium
TTTCAGCACGGCGGGCTTGGCCTCCACCCCGTCCAGGTTCTCATAGATGGCCGAGACGCTCTGATAGCGCTGGATCAAATCCATGGCCGTCTTCTCCCCCACGCCCTTTACCCCGGGGATGTTGTCGCTGGAATCCCCCATGAGGGCCTTCAGGTCCACGATGTGGATGGGGTCGAAGCCGTACTCCGCCCGGAAGGACTCGGGGGTCATCTCCTTTGCGGCGGTCTGCCCCATGCGGGTGGACACCAGCTTCACCCGGGTGGTCTCGGTGACCAGCTGGAGGGAGTCCTTGTCCCCGGTGACGATCACCGTGTCCCAGCCCGCCGCCGTGTCCTTCACGGAGATGGTGCCGATGAGATCGTCGGCCTCCCACCCCTCCAGCTCATAGCGGGGGATGTTCATGGCGTCCAGCACGTCCTTCAAAAGGGGCATCTGGCTGGCCAGCTCGTCGGGCATCCCCTTGCGCTGGGCCTTGTAGCCCTCGTAGGCCAGGTGGCGGAAGGTGGGGCCCCGCCGGTCAAAGCACACGCACAGCCCCTCCGGCTCCTCCTCCTCCAGCAGCTTGAGCAGGATGGTGAGAAAGCCGTATATCCCGTTGGTGGGCTGGCCCTCCCGGGTGGTGAGCATCCGCACCCCGTAAAAGGCCCGGTTGAGTATGGAATTGCCGTCAATGACCATCAGCTTCATGGCAGACCTCCGCCTCCGGGCGCGCCCGGAGCTATCCTTTCAGTAACTTTATAGTATACCAGCTTTCCCCCGCCGGGGCAAGCCCTCCCCGCCCGCCGGGGGGAGCGCCCCTTTCCCGGTTGCGCGGCAGACGGAAATGGTGTATGGTAAAAGAAAACAGGCCGTATACAGGATACCCCGAAACGGCCGGAGAGAGAAGGTCTTTTTATGTCCGCCCTGCTGGAATCCGCCCGCGCCCTGGCCCCCGAGCTCAAGGCCCTCAAGGACGACCTCCACCGCCACCCGGAGCTGAGCTTTCAGGAGAGGCGCACCACCCGGCAGATCCGGGCGTATCTGGCCCCCCTGGGGGTGGAGCTTGTGGATCTGGGGATGGACACCGGCCTGGTGGGGGTGCTCACCGGGGCCAGGCCGGGGCCCTGCGCCGCCCTGCGGGCCGACATCGACGCCATCGCCCAGCAGGAGTGGGCGGGCAATCCGGTGGTCTCCCAGACGCCCGGGGTGATGCACGGCTGCGGCCACGACCTGCACACCGCCTGCCTGTGCGGGGCGGCCCGGCTGCTGGCCGGGCGGCGGGCGGAGCTGGCGGGGGAGGTGGTCTTTCTCTTCCAGCCCGCCGAGGAGATCACCCCGGGGGCCCGGGCCATGGTGGAGCACGGTCTGTGGGACAAGCTGCCCCATATGCCCCAGTTCCTCTTCGGCCTGCACAACCGCCCCGAGCTGCCCGTGGGCCAGGTGGCGGTGATGGAGGGGCCGGTGATGGCGGGCAAGTCCCACTTCACCATCACCGTCACCGGCCGCGCCGGCCACGGGGGCTCCCCCCACAAGTGCGCCGATGTGATTGTGGCCGCCGCCGCGGTGGTGAATGCCCTGCAGACGGTGGTCAGCCGGAACACCGACCCCCTGGAGGCCCTGGTGTGCTCGGTGTGCTCCATCCACGCGGGCACGCCGGACAACTTCGTGCCCGACACCCTGACCATGACGGGCAGCATCCGGGCCCATTCCGCTCCCGCCCACCGCAGGGCGGAGGAGCGGGTGGGGGAGATCGCCGCGGGGGTGTGCGCCGCCTACGGCTGCCGGGCTGAGACGGCCATCCGCCCCGACGTGCCCGCCACCGTCAACTCCCCCGCCATGACCGCCCTGGCCCGGAGGGCGGCCGCCGCCGTGGCGGGGGCGGAGAATCTGGTCTGTCCGCCCCCCGACATGGGCTCGGAGGATTTCGCCGTGCTGGCCCAGAGCGTGCCCGCCTTCTTCTACTGGCTGGGCAGCGGCGCCCCGGGCAGGGAGAACCCCTGCTGGCACAACGAGCGCTTCTGCGCCCACGACGGGGCCCTCCCCCTGGGGGCCGCCCTGCTGGCCCAGAGCGCCCTCACCGCCCTGGAGTCCCGGTAAACGCCCCTTTCGTCCATACAGGCACAAAAAAAACAGCGGTACACGCCTCTTCCCTGAGAGGGTGTGCCGCTGCTTTTTTCTTACGTACCGATTAGCCCTGGGAGATGGCGCCGGTGGGGCAGGTATCGGCGCAGGAGCCGCAGTCAATGCAGGCGCCGGCATCGATGACAAACTGGGTATCGCCCTGGGAAATGGCGCCCACGGGGCAGGAGTCGGAGCAAGCACCGCAGCTGACGCAGGCATCGCTAATCACATAGGCCATTGGGAACACCTCCATATTAAAACTAAGGTCAGTATAACATAAGATTTTGAAATTGCAATGCTAATTTGCTGGTATCCTGGGTATATTTTTTACCGGCGGGAAAAAATAGGAGCAAAAGCCGTGAGGGGAGGCCGCTGTGTGTCAGACCCGGTAAAACCGCTTTGCGCGCAGTGCTGCGGCAGCCTGACGCCCCAGCTGGATGGGGCGCCGTGCAGCACGGAGCATCTGTGCAGAACAAAAGAGAAGGGGCGTGGCGATTCTGAAGCCCGTAAAGAAGAGGCGAACCATTTTCTCCCTCTGGAGGCGCCGCAAGGGAGGTGAGGGCGTGGACGAGACGAAGTTTACCCAGCGCGCCCAGACCGCCCTGGCCCTGGCCCGGGAGAGCGCGGGAGAGCTGGGCCACAGCTGCGTGGGCAGCGGACACCTGCTGCTGGGCCTGGCCCGGGAGGGCCAGGGGGTGGCGGCCCGGGTGCTCCAGGGGGCGGGGCTGGACCCGGAGAGCCTGCGCGCCGCCGTGGTGCAGACGGTGGGTGCGGGGAGGGGAAGCGGACCCGCCGTGCCCGAGCTGAGCCCCCGGTGCAGGAAGGTGATGGAGCTGGCCCAGACGGAGGCGGCCCGGCTGGGCCACCGCTATGTGGGCACCGAGCACCTGCTGCTGGGCATCCTCCGGGACGGAGAGGGAGCGGCTGCGGAGGTGCTGGCCGCCGCAGGGGCCCACCCCCGCCGCCTCTTCGCCGACGTGCTGGCCGCCATGGGGGGCGAGCCCACCCCGCCCCCCTTCCGCAGTACCGGCCGGCCCCGCACCGAGCGGGACTACGCCGGGGAGAGCAAGCTGCTGGAGCAGTTCACCCGGGATCTCACCCGCCTGGCCGCCCGGGGGGAGCTGGACCCGGTGGTGGGCCGGGAGAAGGAGATCCGGCGGGTGATCCAAATCCTCTCCCGCCGCCGGAAGAACAACCCCGCCCTCATCGGGGAGCCGGGGGTGGGCAAGACCGCCGTGGCCGAGGGTCTGGCCCGGTGCATCGCCGCCGGGCAGGTGCCCGAGGATCTGCGGGGCAAGCGCCTTTTGTCCCTGGACCTCTCCTCCACCGTGGCGGGCACCAAGTACCGGGGGGAGTTTGAGGAGCGGGTGAAGAACATCCTGGCCGAGGTGCGCAGGCTGGGGGACACCATCCTGTTCATCGACGAGCTGCACACCATCGTGGGGGCGGGCAGCGCCGAGGGGGCCATTGACGCGGCCAACATCATCAAGCCCGCCCTGGGCCGTGGGGAGATCCAGGTCATCGGGGCCACCACCACCGAGGAGTACCGCCGGTATATTGAAAAGGACGCCGCCCTGGAGCGGCGCTTCCAGCCGGTGACGGTGGCCGAGCCCGACGGAGACACCGCCCGGGCCATTCTCCGGGGGCTGCGGGACCGGTATGAGGCCCACCACAAGCTGCGCATCACCGACGAGGCCATCCAGGCCGCCGTCTCCCTCTCCGCCCGGTATCTCTGCGACCGGCGGCTGCCCGACAAGGCCATCGACCTCATTGACGAGGCGGCCTCCCGGGTGCGGCTGGACAGGCTGTCCGCCCCGCCCGATCTGCGCCAGCTGGAGGAGCGGGTGGCGCGCACCTGCCGGGAGAAGGAGGAGGCCATCTCCCATCAGGACTTTGAAAAGGCCGCCCTGCTGCGGGACGCGGAGGGGGACTTCCGCCGCCAGCTCCAGGAGCAGACCCGGCGCTGGCAGGTGGATCACAGTGAGGCGGCTGTGGGCGCCGAGGACGTGGCCCGGGTGGTCTCCGCCTGGACGGGGGTGCCGGTGACCACCCTCACCCAGGCGGAGAGCCGCCGCCTGCTGGAGCTGGAGGAGGAGCTGCACCACCGGGTGGTGGGCCAGGAGCAGGCGGTGCACGCCGTGGCCCGGGCGGTACGCCGGGGCCGGGTGGGGCTGAAGGACCCGGGGCGGCCCACCGGCTGCTTTCTCTTCCTGGGCCCCACCGGAGTGGGCAAGACCGAGCTGTGCAAGGCTCTGGCCCACGCCCTGTTCGGCAGCGACCAGGCCCTGCTGCGCTTTGACATGTCCGAGTATATGGAGCGCCACACCGTCTCCCGGCTCATCGGCTCCCCCCCGGGCTACGTGGGCCACGAGGAGGGGGGCCAGCTCACCGAGCAGGTGCGCCGCAGGCCCTATGCCGTGGTGCTCTTCGACGAGATTGAAAAGGCCCACCAGGACATCTGGGGCATCCTTTTGCAGATCATGGAGGACGGGATGCTCACCGACGCCCAGGGCCGCAGGACCGACTTTAAAAATACGGTGATTGTGATGACCTCCAACGTGGGGGCCGAGCGGATCACCGCCCGGGGGGGCAGGCTGGGCTTCGCCCCCCGCTCCGACGGGGAGACCATGCCCCAGGAGCAGCTGCGCGCCGCCGTGCTGGAGGATCTCAAGCGGGTGTTCCGGCCGGAGTTTTTAAACCGTCTGGATGAGACTATCGTCTTCACCCAGCTCTCCCGGGGGGAGATCCGCGCCGTGGCCCGGCGGATGCTGGAGGAGGTGAGCGGGCGGCTGGAGGATCTGGGGGTGGGCTTCCAGGTGGACGACTCCGCCCTGGACCTGCTGGCCGATACCGGCTTTGACCCGGAGTACGGCGCCCGGCCCCTGCGCCGGGTGATCCGCTCCCAGGTGGAGGACGCCGCCGCCGAGCTGCTGCTCAACGGCGTGCTGCCCCAGGGGGGCGCCGTGAGGGCCCAGGCCCGGGAGGGAGCCCTCTCCCTCTCCCCCGTTCTCCCCGCCGTCCAGAGCCTGACTACCGGAGAAAAGGAAGTGTAACTGCCATGAAAAAAGCCTCATTTTTGCTCCTTCTCACCCTTGCCCTGGCCGCCGGCGTGCTGTCCGGCTGCGGAGCAGAGACCCAGGAGAACCCCATGACCCCCGAGGAGCGCACCCAGCTCTACCGCACCGCCATTGAGAGCGCCCGGGACCAGGATACCAACGACGCCTACGGGATCGTCACCTCCCCGGAGGACGACCTGGCGGAAATTGTCTTTGAGATGCTGGGGGTGGAGGAGGGCGATATGAGCGCCTATGCCCTGTCGGTCTCCCCCATGAATGTGAAGGCCTACGCCGTGGCCGCCATCTACCCCGCCGCCGGGAAGGAGGACGCGGTGCAGGAGGGTCTGGATGCCTTTGTGGAAAACCGGAAGGCCAGCTTTGAGCAGTACCTGATGGACCAGTACGACATCGCCGACAGCGCCCGGCTGGAAACGCTGGACGACGGCACGGTGCTGCTGGTCATGTGCCCCGACCAGGACGCGGTGTTTGACGCCATCCGCACCTCCATCGAGGCCGGGTAGCTTCCAGCTCTTGACACCCGCCCCGCCCCTTTCTATAATAGATCCTGCAAGCCAAGGGCCGCCGCTGTCCCCCCCGGGCAGCGGCGGCCCCATTGATTGGAGGGTCTCACATGCAGGCAAGAGCCAGCGGTATTCTGCTCCCCGTCTCCGCCCTGCCCGGCCCCTACGGGGTGGGCACCTTCGGGCGTGAGGCCATGGGCTTTGTGGACTTTCTGGCCTCCGCGGGCCAGAAGTTCTGGCAAATTCTCCCCCTGGTCCCCCCCGGCGGCGGGGACTCCCCCTATATGTCCTCCTCCTCCTTCGCGGGCAACCCCTTCTTCCTGGATCTGGAGGAGCTGGAGCAGGAGGGTCTGCTCACCCGCAAGGAGGTGGACGAGGCCCGCTACTCCGATATCGACCGCATCAGCTACCCCTGGCTCCACGCCAACCGGCCCCGGCTGTTCCAGCTGGCCTGGGAGCGGGGCAGGGATCGCTGCGCCGCCCAGCTGGCGGAATTTCTGGAGCAGGAGAAGTGGTGGCTGAGCGACTACGCCCTGTTTCTCGCCCTGCGGGAGAAGTTTGACGGGGCGGAGCTGAAGGACTGGCCGGAGCCGGCCAGGAAGCGGGAGGCGGCCTACCTGGAGCAGTGCCGCCGGGAGCTGGCCGACCGCATCGGCTACCACGCCTTCCTGCAGATGCTCTTCTTCCGTCAGTGGACCAAGATCAAGCAGTACGCCAACCAGAAGGGGGTCTCCATCATCGGGGATCTGCCCATCTACGTCTCCCCGGACAGCGCGGAGGTGTGGGCCCGGCCGGAGCTGTTCCTGCTGGACGAGAAGCTGACGCCCAGGGCGGTGGCGGGGGTACCCCCCGACGCCTTCTCCGATCTGGGCCAGCACTGGGGCAACCCCCTCTACGACTGGGACTATCACAAGTCCACCGGCTTTGCCTGGTGGCGCAAGCGGGCCGAGCACATGTCCCGGCTGTACGACGTGGTGCGCATCGACCACTTCCGGGCCTTCCACACCTACTGGTCCATCCCCGCCGGGGCCTCCGACGCCCGGGCCGGCCACTGGGAGAAGGGCCCGGGCATGGAGCTGCTTGACGCCATCCGCTCGGTGCCCGGCCTGGCCCTCATCGCCGAGGATCTGGGGGATCTGGACGCCGACGCCCGGGATTTTATCGCCCGCAGCGGCCTGCCCGGCATGAAGGTGCTGGTATACGCCTTCGACCCGGTGGGGGAGAGCTCCTACCTGCCCCACAACTGCCCCCCGGAGGCGGTGATCTACACCGGCACCCACGACACCCCCACCTTTGTCCAGTGGCTGTTTACCCTGGCCTCCCCCGCCGAGCGGGACTACGCCCTGCGCTACCTGCGCCTGCGGGAGGACGAGGGCTTCGGCTGGGGCACGGTGTGCGGGGCGTGGATGTCCCCCTGCCGCCTGGCCATCGCCCCCATGCAGGATCTGCTGGGCCTGGGGGCGGACGCCCGGATGAACACCCCGGGCACCATGGGCCCCCAGAACTGGAGCTGGCGGGTGCGGGAGGCCGCGCTGAACCCCGACGTGTCCGGCCGCCTGCG
>CALWWS010000149.1 GCA_944385305.1 uncultured Oscillospiraceae bacterium
ACGGGATGCCCGCCGGCACCGACCTGCTGCGCCTCTATGTCCAGGCCACCGGCGCGCCGGTGGACACGGTGACCCCCTCCTTCGGGGGCAACTCTATCCCCCTGGCCGACTTCCGGGACGGCTGGTAAAGCAAGTTTTAAACTACAAACCCCCGCCCGGCCATCTCCATGGCCGGGCGGGGGTATTTTGTCCTTATCAGCAAAAGTCCTGGGTCTTTCGCTGGCGCAGGAAGTCTAGCACAGGGCGCAGGCTGGGGCTGTTCTCCGCCTCCGCCCGGTAGCACAGGTAGATGGGGTACTCCTCCTCCAGCCCCACCACCTCAATCTCCTTGAAGGCCCCGGTGCGCAGCTCCTTCTTCACCGAGCTCATGGGCACGAAGGACAGGCCGAACTCCCGGAACACCGCCGTCTTCACCGACTCGGTGGAGTCCAGGCTCATCACCGGGTTCAGCCCCGCCATGGCGGGGCCCAGGGTCTGCTCCAGAGGCTTGCGCTCGTGGAAGATGTCCTCCAGCAGGATGATGGGGTAGCCCATGGCCTCCTCCAGGGTCATCCGCGCCGGCACCTTCAGCCCCGCCGCCGCCGCCAGGATGAGCCGGTCGCTGCCCACCTTCACATACCGGATGTCCGGGTAGGGGCCGGTGAGATTCACATAGCCCACGTCGCTGATGCCGTTGAGCAGGTTGTTCTCCACCGCGTTCACCGTGGAGAAGGTGAGGTCGAAGTAGTAGTCCTGAAAGGCGGGATTGCGCTTGAGGGCGAAGATCATGCAGGGCAGGGCGTAGGTGGCCAGGGTGAGGTTGGAGTCCACCCGCACCACCTTCCGGTCGTCGTGGAGCTGGTCGGCCTCCTCCCGGGCCTGGTGGTAGAGCTTGATGATGGTGCGGGCGTAGCTCTCCAGCACCGCCCCCGCCTCGGTCAGGCGCACCCCCTTGTTGGTGCGCAGCAGCAGCCGGTGGCCGAAGTCGTCCTCCAGGCGCTTGATCTGCTGGCTGAGGGCCGGCTGGGAGACGTACAGCTTGGCCGCCGCCCGGGAGATGTTCCCCTCGTCCGCGATGGCCAGAAACCACTCCAGGCCCTTGATGTCCATGTTCCCTCTCCCCTCTCCTTGTCTCTCACCGGCAGTATACCACAAACCCGCCGCCGGGGATAGGGGTTTGTTATAAGCAGCCCTTATACCTATAAGGAAGTTCCATCGGGAAATGATGCAATTTCCCTTGCAAGGGGGAGGAAAATTAGGTAGTCTAAACATACAGGATTATTCTGCCTATTTTTGGCTTGTTTGTGTAGGTTGACCGAAGGGGGTGTGACTATGGGCCGGGACGCCCGCTGCATGGCGCTGCTGGCCGAGGGGGAGGGACTGCTGAACCGGTTCGGCGCGGCATTACCGGATCCCGATAGCCACCGCCGCACCGCCCGCCGGGTACTGGAGCAGCTGGAGGGGGAGCGGGGCGTCTACCTGGCCGCCGCCTGCCAGTGCCTGCACATCGCCCGGCTGCTCCACAGGGAGGAGCGCCCCACCCCCCGGACAGTGCTGCTGGGGGACTACTTCCAAAGCCGGTTTACCGCCCTCCTCCTCCGGCTGGACGCCCCCTGGCTCCAGGACGCCTTCGCCCGCTTTCTGGCCGGGGACGCCGCCCGGGCGGCGGCGGGAGTGCCCTTTGACAGCGCCGCCTTTGCCGACCTGGCCGGCGACCTGGCCGGCCGGGTGACCCCGTGAGGGGGGGCGCGGCGGTGCTGGCTCCCCCCGCCGCCCGGGAGCAGGCCGCGGCCGTGGAGCGGCTGGAGATGTACTTATCCCGCCTGTGCGGGGGCAGCACCCCGGAAATTTCCCAGCAGACCCGGCGGGTCATCCTGGCCGGAGGCAAGCGGCTGCGCCCCCGGCTGGCCTGGCTGTGCGGCCGGATGGGGGGCGCGTCCACCGACGAGCTGCTCCCCCTGATGGCCATTCTGGAGCTGATGCACACCGCCTCTCTCCTCCACGACGACGTGGTGGACGGGGCGGCGGAGCGCCGGGGGGCGCCCACGGTACAGATGCTGCTGGGGGAGCGGGCCGCCGTGCAGTGCGGCGACTTCCTCCTGGCCCGGGCCATGGAGCTGCTGGGCGCCTACCAGGGCACCGGCGTTGGCCCCCTGATTGCCGATACCTTTACCGCCATGTGCCGTGGGGAGCTGGAGCAGCTGGCGGCGGCGGAGCGCCCGGCGGGGCAGACCCTGGCGGGCTATTACCGGCGGATGAAGGCCAAGACCGCCCGCCTCATCCGCACCTGCTGTCAGGCCGGGGCCATGGCCGCCGGGCTGGAGGGGGAGACGGTGGAGGCCCTGGGCCGGTACGGGCTGCACCTGGGCCTGGCCTTCCAGCTGCGGGACGACCTGCTGGACTTCGCCTCCCCCGCCCACACGGGCAAGCCCCGGGGACAGGATCTCCGCCGGGGGCTGCATACCCTCCCCGTCCTCTACGCCCGGGCCCATGACCGGGCGCTGGCGGCCCACCTGGCCCGCCCCGTCCGGGGACGGGAGGAGCTGGACGGGCTGCTGGAGCGGGTGTGCCGCAGCGGCGGACTGACCGTTGCCCAGCGGGCGGTGGAGAAGAGCGCTTCCGCCGCCCTGGCCGCCCTGGCCCCCCTGGCCCGCTTTCCCCAGACCCCCACTCTCATGGAGTACGCCCATATTCTTGCCCGCCCTCTTCCGGCGGCACTTTTTCAAACGGAAGACGCCACAGTATGAATCACATTGTCATTGTGGGCGCCGGATACGCCGGCGTCCATGCGGCCAAAACCCTGGAAAAGCGGCTCAGGGGCCGCCGGGACGTGGCCGTCACCCTGGTCAACCGGGACCGCTTCCACGTACTTATGACCTCCCTGCACGAGATCGCCGGGGGCCGGGTGGACAAGCAGGCGGTACGCATCCCCCTCCACGACCTGTTTGCCTCGGGGATCGTGCGTCTGGTGACCGACACGGTGGAGGAGGTGGACTACCAGGGCAAGACCCTCCGCCTGGCCAGCCATCCCCCCATCTCCTTCGACTACCTGATCCTGGCCACCGGCAGCCGCCCCAACTACTTCGGCATTGAGGGGGCGGCGGAGCACGCCATGCCCCTGTGGTCCCTGGCCGACGCTCTGGCGGTGCGCCGGATGGTGTCCGGCCGGTTTGAGCAGGCCGCCCAGTGCGCCGACCCCGCCCGGCGGCGGGAGTTGCTCTCCTTCCTGGTGGCAGGAGGCGGCTTCACCGGGGCGGAGCTGGCCGGCGAGCTGGCCCGCTGGTGCCCCAGGCTCTGCGCCCACTACGGGCTGGACCGGGGGGAGGTCTCCCTCACCCTTATCGAGGCCATGTCCGCCATCCTGCCCAACCTGGGCCCCCAGGCGGGGAGCCAGGCGGCGGCCAAGCTGGAGCGGATGGGGGTGAAGGTGCTCACAGGGGCCAAGATCGTGAAGGTGGAGGAGAACGCCGCCTGCCTGGCCGACGGCGCCCGCCTGCCCGGCCGCCTTGTCTGGACGGCGGGCATTGAGGGCAATCCGGTGAACGCCGGGCCCCTTCCTCTCAACAACCGGGGCCGCTTCCAGGTGGACGGCTGCATGTGTGCCGGCGGCTGCGTCTTTGCCGCCGGGGACGCCCAGACCTATGTGGAAAATGGCAAGCCCCTGCCCCAGATGGTGGAGGCCGCCGAGCAGACCGGCGCGGCGGCGGCGCTGAACGTGCTCCACGCCATCGACAAGGGAGCCCAGACCCCCCTGCGCACCCATCTCCACGGCTGCGTGGTCTCCCTGGGCAACAGGGACGGGGTGGCCCGGGTGATGGGCATGAAGCTCTCCGGCTGGCCCGCCTCCATGATGAAGCACCTGATCAACGTGCGCTACTTCCTCCAGCTGGGGGATTTGGAGATGGTCTTTACCTACTTCCGCCACGAGTTCCGCACCCCCACCTATTCCATTCCCGAACCCCAGTATACTTTGACAGAAAGGACGGGATGTTCCCATGAGCAGGCAGGCGTACCGCAGCACGCTCTCTGAGAGCGCGGGCACCATCCACACCCTGGAGTCCATGACCTCCCGCTGGGAGCGCATTGATCCCAGCGACGAGGGCAAGACCCAGGTGCTCCACGGCATTTGCCGCATGTGCATGCAGGGGGACTGCGCCACCAAAATCACCCTGGAGGACGGCATCGTCACCCGGGTGGAGGGGGCGGGCACCGATATCCCCCCCAACTACGGCAACCTCTGCCCCCGGGGCAACTCCGCCGCCATGAACCTCTACAACCCCTACCGGGTGAAGGCCCCCCTCATCCGCACCAACCCGGAGAAGGGGCTGGACGTGGATCCCAAGTGGAAGGAGGTCACCTGGGAGGAGGCCCTGGACTACACCGCCAAAAAGCTCAAGGAGGTGCGGGACGAGGATCCCCGGGGCCTTGCCATCTGCGAGGGCTGGGGCAACCGGGAGACCATTGTGCGGGTGCCCTTCAAAATCGCCTACGGCACCCCCAACGAGATCGGCGCCCACGGCTCCTTCTGCACGGTGCACTACGGCACCGGCCTCATCCACGGCAACTTCCCCGTCTCCGTGGTGGATCTGGAGCACTGCGAGTACCACATCACCCTGGGGCGCACCATCGGCCCCAACTTCGCCACCGTACCCGGCACCCGCAAGCTCTCCCAGGCCCTGGAGCGGGGGATGAAGCTGGTGGTGGTGGACCCCCGCTCCTCCCACGAGGCGGCCAAGGGGGAGTGGGTGCCCATCAAGCCGGGCACCGACCTGGCCTTCCTGCTGGCCATGGCCCACTCCATCCTCTTCGAGGTGGGCCGCTACGACGTGTGGTTTTTGAAAAACCGCACCAACGCCCCCTACCTCATCACCCCCGGCGGGGACTACCTGCGGGACGAGGCCACGGGCAAGCCCATGATGTGGGATCTCTCCGACAGCACCCCCAAGCCCTTTGACGCCTCCTTCGGCGATCTGGCCCTGGAGGGCAGCTTCGAGTGGAAGGGGCAGACCTGCTCCACCGGCTTTACCAAGATCAAGGAGGGCTTCAAGGAGTACACCCCCGAGTGGGCGGAGAAGATCTCCACCGTGCCCGCCGCCACCACCCGGCGCATTGCCCGGGAGTTCATCGACCACGCCCGCATCGGCAGCACCATTGAGATTGACGGCTTCACCTTCCCCTTCCGCCCCGTCTCCCTCAACTGCGAGCGCAACGTGATGAACCACAAGGGGGGCACCCACGCCGACCTGGTGGGCAAGATCATCAACATGCTGGCCGGGGCCATCGAGGTGCCCGGCGGCTGCCTGGGCTGCGGCTACCGGGGGGGCGCGGCCATCGCCCCCAGCCCGGACGGCACCATGTTTCCCGGCTACGAGTCCCACGACCGGCCCTTTGTCTTCCCCCCCGACCTCACCATGCAGAGCTTCTACCCCAACAGCCACACCACCCCCCACCTCACCGCCGCCGCCCTGCGCAATCCGGAGGAGTACCACCTGGAGTACCAGCTCAAGGCGTGGCTCAACCTGGGGGGCAACCTCATCCGCTTCAACGCCGAGCCGGAGCAGTACATCGAGATGATGCGCAAGGTGCCCTTCAGCGTGTCCATCGCCTACCAGATGGATGAGCCCACCTTCCTCTCCGACGTGGTGCTCCCCGAGCACTGCTTCATGGAGCGGGAGCGGCTGGCTCCCTTCTGGCCCCAGCACCAGGCCACCTCCGACGAGGTGTCGGGGCTGCAGATGCTCCAGTACCGCCAGCCGGTGAAGCCCCTGTACAACACCATGCACGTGGACGACATCCTCATGGAGCTGGCCGAGCGCATCGGCATCCTCCGGGGTGAGGGCGGCGTGTACGACATCATGAACCACGACGTGGACTACATCATCAAGGAGGACGGCCTCAACCTGCGGGAGCCCTACCTGCTGGACATCAACACCAAACACACCCGCCAGGAGATCTACGAAAAGCAGGTGCTCAGCTGGAAGTACAACCAGGGGGAGACCTTCGCCGATGTGCAGCGGGAGGGCCACCTGGTGAAGTGGCAGCCCAAGAAGACCCACTACACCTACTATTACTACCCGGACAACCAGACCCGCCACGAGTTCTACATCATGAACCTCAAGCACACCGCCGACCGGCTGCGGGCCAACCTGGAAAAGCACGGGGTGAAGTTCCCCGGCGTGGCCGACCAGGAGCGGGACGTGTTCCGGTTCTACAACCCGGTGCCCTTCTGGACGGGCAGCCCGGAGCTGGACGACATCCCCCCGGAGTACGATCTCTGGGCCATGAACTGGAAGTCCCCCTACTTCTCCTCCGACGTGGGCGGCTGCATCGGCAACCCCTGGCTGGCGGAGGTCTACAAGAAGGACCCCTGGGAGGCGGTCATCTGCCTCAACGCCGCCACCGCCGCCCGCAAGGGCCTCAAGGACGGGGACTGGGTGAAGGTCTCCTCCCGGTACGGCAGCGTGGAGGGCCAGGTGCGCACCTCCCAGCTCTTCCACCCCGACGCGGTGGGCATTTCCGGCGGCTACGGCCTGGGCAGCCTGCACTCCAATCCCCTCTACCGCCGGGGCCCCCTGTTCAACCAGCTCATCACCTCCCGGGAGGACACGCTGGATCCCATCAGCGGCGGCATTGAGCTGGCCCCCTGCGTGAAAATTGAAAAGAAGGAGGGTGGGCGCGCATGAGATACGGCATGCTCATCGACCTGAACAAGTGCGTGGGCTGCAACGCCTGTACCGTGGCCTGCCGCAACAACAACGGCACCCCCGCCGGGGTGAGCCTGCACAAGCTGCTCAAGTACGAGGCCGGGGTGTACCCCAACGCCAAGATGAAGTTCCGGCCCATGCCCTGCATGCACTGTCAGGACGCCCCCTGCGCCAAGGTGTGCCCCACCGGGGCCACGGTGCAGCGCCCCGACGGCATTGTGGATGTGGACGCCAACAAGTGCATCGGCTGCCGCAGCTGCATCACCGCCTGCCCCTACGACTCCCGCCAGTTCATCTGGGACTTCGGGGACTACTACGAGCAGGCCCAGCCCACCCGGCTGGAGCAGAAGCGCCGTCTGGAGTTCCAGAAGGGCACGGTGGTCAAGTGCACCTTCTGCCTGACCCGGCTGCAGCAGGGCAAGGTGACCGCCTGCACCGCCACCTGTCCCTCCCAGTGCCGCGTCTTCGGCGATCTGGACGACCCCAACAGCGAGGTCTCCCGGGCCATCGTGGACAAGGGGGCCCGCCCCTTCCGCGAGGAGCTGGAGACTCACCCGTCCGTGTACTACGCGGGCGGCTAGGAAGGAGGGGGATAAACTATGCCACTGCTGATTCTGCTGGCCATTCTGGCCGTCATCGCCATCGTATGTATCTTCCACCAGCTCTCCCGTGGCTTTGCCAAAACCAACCTGAACGACCAGTACACCTGGGGTCTGTACATCCAGGGCTTCTTCTTCCTGGTGTCCGCCGGGGCGGGGGCGCTGATGGTGCTCTCCATGCTCACCCTGGCCCAGGTACCCATGCCCGCGGGCTTTGCCGACTTCGGCAACGCTCTGGCCTTCACCCTGCTCATCGGGGGCATGGTAATTCTGGGTCTGGATCTGGGCAAGCCCATGCGCATCTTCTACATGATCACCAGCAAAAACTTCAAGTCCCCCCTCATCTGGGACTTCTACACCCTGGGCCTCACCGCCCTGCTCAGCCTGCTGTTCCTCTTCCCCTTCCTGTCGGAGAGCGGGGTGGGCAGCCAGGTCTGGGCCCTGCTGATGCTGCTGGCCGCCGGAATGTGCGTGACGGTGCACGCCATGTTCTTCCCCGCCCATGAGAAGGGGGGCAACCAGGCCAACCTCTTCCTGGTGTTTGACACCTTTCTGTTCAGCCTGTCCGGCGGATGCGCCCTGCTCACCCTGATGGGGGCCTACCTGGGGCTCTCCCTGCCCCTGCTCTCCCGGTGCCTGTTCCTGCTGGCCATCCTGCTGCTCCTCTCCGCCGCCGGGCACAAGATCGCCCCCCTGCGCAGCGGGAGGGACGGTCTGCTCACGGTGTGCAATCTGCTCAAGATTCTGGTAGTTGTCCTGCTGGCCGTGTGGCAGTGGGCCGCGCCCACCCAGGGCCTGGCCGTCGCCGCCGCCGCCCTGGCTCTGGTGCTCCTCTTCCTGGAGAAGTACCACACCGTGGCCCACGCCCAGCACGAGCCCCCCATCCCCGGCACCTACGGGAGCCACCGCCCGGCGGCCACCTACCGCCCGGCGGCCAAGGAGTGGCTCATCTTCATCGGCGGATTTTCCATCTGCCTGCTGCTGTGGGCGGGGATCTGCCTGCTGAAGGGGATCTGGCCGTGGACGCTGTAACCGCCGCCCGGGGGCACCTCTACTCCTTCTTCTGCGGCCTGCTCGCCCCCCTGCCCTCGGCGGGGCTGCTGGAGCAGCTCACCCGGGGGGAAAACCTGGCCTATCTGGACGTGCTGCGCGGGCTGAACCAGGCGGAGATTACCGCCGGAGCGGAGGAGTTTGCCGCCTACCTGGGAGGCCTCACCCCGGAGATCACCTCCGGGGAGGTGGCCAGGCTGGCGGTGGATCGCACCGCCCTGCTCCGCGCCACCGGCGCGGGCGGGGTGAAGGCCCCCTATGAGCGCCTCTTCCGCCCCAAGAGCGAGGAGGAGACGGTGATCCCCGCCGTGCAGGCCTTCTACCGCCGGGCGGGGCTGCGCCAGCCCAACGCCCTGCAGGAGGCCCCCGACTACCTGCTCACCCAGCTGGAGTTTCTGGCCAACCTGTGCCTCCAGCAGGACACCCTGCCCCAGGCAGACCTGCTGTGCCGGGAGTTCTTCACCACCCACGCGGGAACCTGGATGCCCGACTGGGCCGCCCAGGCCGCTCAGGCCGCCCAGACCGGCTTCTACCGGGGGGCGCTGGGCATGCTCTCCGGCTTCCTGCGCCTGGAGGGAGAGTTCTTCCAGTAAACGCCATTTCCGTTTTTGAAAAGGACGCCCCGGCCGATTGGCCGGGGCGTCCTCTGCTTGGGGGGAGTGGGTTCAGGCCCCTCCCCGCCGGCTGAATTTGTCTTTCCCTTTCGGGGAAGGTTACTTCATGTTGTTCTCGTAGGCCTCGATCATCTTCTTGACCATCTGGCCGCCCACGGAACCGGCCTCACGGCTGGTCAGGTCGCCATTGTAGCCCTGCTTCAGGTTGACGCCCACCTCCTGGGCGGCCTCCATCTTAAACTTGTTGAGAGCCTCGCGGGCGCTGGGGACAACAGCCTGGTTGGAATGATTGGAACTGGACATAAGTCTTACATCTCCTTGTCTGTCAAATTTGTTGGATTGGGAATCCGAACATAGCTTTGCCCCGGACGGTTTTTCTATGCGCTCCGCCTTCTGCTAATTCATGGCCCTTTTGACAGCTTGGCCCGCTGCGCTTTTTCTTTGCTATTTCACAGGGGCCGTGCTAAAATAACAGCATCCATCTGTTTTTCACAAGTTCTATTTTGATAAAATACGAAAGGGAGGGATCGCTGTGAGAGAGCTTGACGCCGCCCTGCTCACCGAAACGGTGGCCCGGCTGTGCATCCAGGCCAATCTCCGCCTGCCCGAGGATGTAAAGGAGCGCATCCAGGCCGCCCGGCAGGAGGAGGACTGGCCGGTGGCCCGGAATATTCTGGACAACATCATGGAAAACTACTCCATCGGCGGGGAGGTGCCCATCTGCCAGGACACCGGCATGGCCTGCGTCTTTCTGGAGGTGGGCCAGGAGGTACACATCCGGGGGGACGTCACCCAGGCGGTGAACGAGGGCGTGCGCCGGGGCTATGAGGAGGGCTACCTGCGCAAGTCCGTGGTGCGCGACCCCCTGGACCGGGTGAACACGGGGGACAACACCCCCGCCATGATCACCTATGAGCTGGTGCCCGGGGACAAGGTCACCGTCACCGTGGCCCCCAAGGGCTTTGGCAGCGAGAACATGAGCCGCATCGCCATGCTCAAGCCCTCCGACGGGGCGGAGGGGGTCAAAAATTTCATTGTGGACACGGTGGAGCAGGCGGGCCCCAACCCCTGCCCCCCCATTGTGGTGGGTGTGGGCGTCGGCGGCACCTTCGACAAGTGCGCCCTGCTGGCCAAAAAGGCCCTGCTGCGCCCCCTGGGCCAGCCCAGCCCCCTGCCCTTCTACCAGGCGATGGAGGCCGAGCTGCTGGAGCGGATCAACGCCCTGGGCATCGGCCCCCAGGGCTTCGGCGGGCGCACCACCGCCCTGGCGGTACACATCGAGACCCTGCCCACTCACATTGCCGGGCTGCCCTGCGCGGTGAACATCAACTGCCACGTGACCCGGCATATGACGGAGGTGATCTGACATGGCCAGACATATTACCGCGCCTCTCACCCCGGAAACCGCCCGCAGCCTGCGGGCGGGGGAGAGCGTGCTCCTCTCGGGCACGGTGTACACCGCCCGGGACGCCGCCCACAAGCGCCTGTGCGCCCTGGTGGCGGAGGGCAAGCCCCTGCCCTTCCCCATTGAGGGATCGGTCATCTACTTCGTGGGCCCCTCCCCCGCCCGGCCGGGGCAGCCCATCGGCTCGGCGGGCCCCACCACCAGCTACCGCATGGACGCCTACTCCCCCACCCTCCTGGCTCTGGGCCAGCTGGGCATGATCGGCAAGGGCAAGCGCAGCAAAGAGGTCATCGACGCCATGGTGAAGGCGGGCGCGGTGTACTTCGGCGCCATCGGCGGCGCGGGAGCCCTGCTGGCCAAGTGCGGGCAGGCCTCCCAGCTGGTGTGCTCTGAGGGTCCCGCCCCCGACGCCATCCGCCGCCTGGAGGTGGAAAACCTCCCCCTCACGGTGGTCATTGACAGCACAGGGGCCAACCTCTACGAGACCGGCCGGGCCGCCTATCTGGCCTGGCGGAAGCAGGAGAAGTAGCAGCAATCCCCCCTGCCGGGACGGCAGGGGGGATTGCTGTCTGTCTGGGCGCTATTCCAGGGTCAGGGGGCAGACCGTCTCGCCAATGCGCAGGCCCACGATGTCACCGGGATCCAGGGGCTCCTTGTCTCCGCACTGGTAGCTGTATTGCCAGAAGCTCCCGTCTCCCAGACCACCTCCCGAGCCGCTGGGCGGCCACTCGGTGCCGTCCTTCAGCAAAAAAACGGGGGTATTTTCCTCGTACCAGACGCGGTCGAAGTCCTCCAGCGTAGGGTTGAACTGAGCGAAGGCCCCATCCAGGCTGGTGAAGGTGGCTACAATCTCCAGAGGGGTGCAGCTCACTGTCTCCAGTACGGCGGTCTTGTCTCCAATCTTGAACTCCAGCTCCGGCACAAAGTCCCGGGCATTGTTTTCCGACGGAAGGGT
>CALWWS010000150.1 GCA_944385305.1 uncultured Oscillospiraceae bacterium
GCCGGGGCCTTTGACCTGGTGGTGTCCAATCCCCCCTACTTCCCCCAGGGCACGGGGAAATCCGGGGGGAGCGCCCGGATGGAGGAGTGCTGCACCCTGGCCCAGGTGTGCGCCGCCGCCGGGTACCTGCTGAAAAACGGGGGACGCTTTGCCCTGGTCTGCCGGGCCAGCCGCCTGGCCGACCTGGTGGAGGCCCTGCGGGGACACGGCATGGAGCCCAAGCGGATGCAGCTGATGCAGAACGACGCCCGCACGCCCCCCCGCACCCTGCTGCTGGAGGCCCGCCGCCAGGGGCGGCCGGGCCTGGAGATCCTGCCCACTCTGATCACACACGGGAGGTAATGGCTATGGCCGGTATTCTCTATCTGGTACCCACCCCCATCGGCAACCTGGGGGACATCTCCCGCCGGGCGGCGGAGACCCTGGCGGCGGTGGACTTCATCGCCGCCGAGGACACCCGGGTGACCCTCAAGCTGCTCAACCACCTGGGGATCAAAAAGCCCCTGGTGTCCTACTACCGCCACAACACCCAGACGGGGGGCCAGGCGGTGCTGGAGCGGCTGCTGGCCGGGGAGAGCTGCGCCCTGGTCACCGACGCGGGTACCCCCGCCGTCTCCGACCCGGGGGAGGAGCTGGTGGCCCTGTGCGCCGGGGCGGACGTGGAGGTGGTGTCCATCCCCGGACCCTGCGCCCTCATTACCGCCCTGTCGGTCTCCGGCCTGCCCACCGGGCGCTTCACCTTCGAGGGCTTTCTGGCCATGAACAAGAAAAACCGCCGCGCCCACCTGGAGTCCCTGGCGGAAGAGACGCGCACCATGATCTTCTACGAGGCCCCCCACAAGCTGCCCGCCACCCTGGCCGACCTGAAAGAGGCCTTCGGCGGGGAGCGGCGCATCACCCTGTGCCGGGAGCTCACCAAGCTCCACGAGCAGGTGTGGCGCACCACCCTGGATGAGGCGGAAAATTGGTACGCTCAAAATTCACCCAAGGGGGAATTTGTACTGGTGGTGGAGGGCGGTTGTCCGCTTAAGACGGACACCCCCACCCTGGAGCAGGGGGAGGCCCGGGTGGCGGAGCTGGCGGAGCAGGGCGTGTCCCTCCGGGACGCGGTGCGGCAGGCCGCCCGGGAATTGGGGCTGCCCAAGAACAGCCTCTATCACCGCTGCACGGGAAAAAAGTAGGGGAACAGGCTGGTTTTTCCCGGGAAAAGGGGGAAAACGCCAGGAAAAGTGAAATCCTGTTTTGGATATTTTTAGAAAACGAAAATATTACCACCAGTAATTAAATAGGAGAAAAAAACAGCGGGAGATATCTCCCCGCTGTCAGAGCTTGCAAAAATCCCCTGTCCTGATTAATGGACAGGGGGTTTTCAAACGTTTTTGTTCTCTTTATTTCGCCTGGAGTTCCTTGATGCAGTTGGGGCACACGTTCTTGCCCTTGAAGTTGATGACATCTTTGGCGTCGTCGCAGAAAATACAGGCGGGCTGGTACTTTTTCAGCACAATGGATGCGCCGTCCACATAGATCTCCAGGGAGTCCTTCTCCGCGATGTCCAGCGTACGCCGCAGCTCGATGGGCAGGACGATACGGCCAAGCTCGTCCACCTTGCGCACAATACCCGTTGATTTCATTTACTCGACTTCCTTTCTCAATGGATGTTGATGTATGTGAACTTTCTCTAGAAACTGACATCATTATAACATATTGTATTGTCATGTCAATTAAAATTTGGAAAACTGCGGTAACATTTTGCGGAAAATTGGTGAAACAGACAGGAGAGATTCCCCAGGGCAGGGGGCATGTTTTGGCCGGACGGGCCGTATAGATAGGGGGAGAGGGGCGGTGAGAGGATGGGAATGGCGGCGGTGTGGACGGGAATGGTACTTGTGTCCATCCTGTGTGGATTGGCTACCGGCCGGGGAGAGGCGGTGGCGGCGGCGGCCATGGAGGGGGCGGGAGCGGCGGTGGAGCTGTGCCTCACCATGGGGGGAATGCTGTGCCTGTGGACGGGGGTGATGGAGGTGCTGCGCCGGGCGGGGGTGATCCGGGCCCTGTCCCGGCTGCTGCG
Organism: uncultured Oscillospiraceae bacterium; assembly: GCA_944385305.1. Lineage (GTDB taxonomy): Bacteria > Bacillota > Clostridia > Oscillospirales > Oscillospiraceae > CALWWS01. The sequence continues at coordinate 2,069 of CALWWS010000150.1, forward strand.
CCCCGCCCTGGGCAGGCTCTACCCCGCCTTCGCCCGGGACGGACAGGTGATGGACAGCATCGCCGCCAATTTCTCCGCCAACCTGCTGGGGCTGGGCAACGCCGCCACCCCCCTGGGCATCCGGGCCGCCCGGCGGATGGCGGCCGCCACCCCCGGAAGGGCCAACGACGGGCTGTGTACCCTGGTGGTGTGCAACACCGCCTCGGTACAGCTCATCCCCGCCACCGTGGCCGGGGTGCGCCTGGCGGCGGGGTGCAGGACCCCCTTCGACATCCTGCCTGCCGTGTGGCTGGCCTCCGCTGTGTCGGTGTGCGTGGGGATTCTGGCGGCCAGGGTGCTGGCCCGGGTGTGGAGGGACTAGGTTGGATCTCTTTTTTACCATGGTGGTGCCCCTGATCATGGGGGCGGCGGCGGTGGCGGGCATGTGCCGCCGGGTGGATGTGTACGACGCCCTGGTGCAGGGGGCGGGGGAGGGGCTGGGCATCCTGGTGAAAATCCTCCCCGCCCTGGTGGCCCTGCTCACGGCGGTGTACATGCTGCGGGCCTCCGGGGCCCTGGAGCTGACGGCGGCGGCGGTGGGGCCCCTGCTGGAGAAGCTGGGCGTCCCCCCGGAGACGGTGGGGCTGATGCTGGTGCGGCCGGTGAGCGGCTCGGCCGCCCTGGGGGTGGGGGCCGAGCTGATGGAGACCTACGGGCCTGACTCCACCGTGGGGCGCACCGCGGCGGTGATGCTGGGCTCCACCGAGACCACCTTTTATACCATCGCCGTCTACTTCGGGGCGGCGGGGATCATCAAGACCCGCTACGCCGTCCCCGCCGCCCTGTGCGCCGACCTGGCGGGCTTTCTGGCGGCGGCCTGGGCGGTGCGGGTGGTATTCGGATAGCCGGACAACATAAGACGGCCGGGGACAACAAAAAGTTGTCCCCGGCCGTATTTTTTCGAAACATGTTAAGGCTTGGCCGGGCCCAGGCGCTTGGCCACGTCCCGGCGCAGCAGGGTGTAGAGCACCGAGGCCACCGGCACGCTGAACAAAATGCCCCACAGCCCGAACAGCCCGCCCCCTACGGTGACGGCGGCCAGCACCCAGATCCCAGGCAGGCCGATGGAGGTGCCCACCACCTTGGGGTAGATCACGTTGCCCTCCACCTGCTGGAGGATCACCAGAAACACAAGGAAGGTGAGAGCCTTGAGAGGGGAGACCATGAGCAGCAGCAGGGCGGACACAATGGCCCCCACATAGGCCCCCGCCACCGGGATGAGGGCGCACACCCCCACAATCACCCCGATGAGGGCGGCGTAGTCGGCCTGGATGAAGAGCATCCCCGCCGCGCACAGCCCCCCCAGAATGCAGGCCTCAATGAGCTGGCCGGTGACAAAGTTGGTGAAGGTGGCCGAGGTGAGATGCACCACGTCCAGCAGGGGCCCGGCCACACGCTTGGGCACGTAGGCGTCCAGCAGGCGGCGGCACTGGCGCAGCAGGGTGTTTTTGCTGGAGAGCATGTAGATGGAGAAGGCCAGGGCCAGCACCCCGGTGACCACCATGGAGATGAGGCTGCCCGTAAAGTTCAGCAGGTGGGGGCCCAGGTCGGAGAGAAAGTCCAGAGCGCCGCCGAAGAGCTTGTTGAGGGCCTCATTGAGAGAGGTGAGGTCGGGGGAGTCCAGATTGAGCTCGTTGGGCAGGCTGTCCAGCCAGCCCTGGATGTTGCCGATATACTCCCCCAGCCTGCTCACAAAGGTCTGAATGCTCCTCACCAGCCGGGGCATCACAAAGGCGAACAGGGCGGCCACCGCCGCGATGAGGGCCAGGTAGGAGGTGACCACCGCCAGGGGCCGGGCCGCCCGGCTTCCCCGTCCGCTCCCCAGCAGCTTCCGGTAGCGGCGCAGGAAGAACTCACAGGGCCGGTTGAGCACAAAGGCCAGGGCAAAGCCCAGCAGGATGGGCCGGAAGATCCCCAGCAGGGCCCCCAGGGCGGCCCCTACCGCGTCCAGCCGTACCAGTACGATAACCAGGACAATGGCGTAGGTGAGGATGAGCAGTATACTCTTGAACAGCTTTTTGTCCATGGGCCTCCTCGCTTCCATTTGAGAGATACCCACAATATACCATCCCCCTCCGCGCCCCGTCAACGGAAAGGGGACGCTTTTACGAAAAGTTTAAGAATTTTCCCCGGGGGAGCAAAATTTTCCTTGACAGACAGGGGCTCCTTCGATATAATCTAGTAAACAGATAGGAATTAAGTAGATTATCCCCCACGGGGAGAGAGGAGAGAACTCCATGTCAAAGTTTGTCTATGCCGACCACGCGGCCACCACGGCCCTTTCCGATACCGCCCTGAAGGCCATGCTGCCTTATTTTAAGGAGGAGTACGGCAACCCCTCCAGCCTCTACCGCTTTGCCGGGACGGCCAAGGCCGCCCTGGAGCAGGCCAGGCAGACGGTGGCCGCCTGCCTCAACGCCGCGCCGGAGGAGATCTTCTTCACCTCCGGGGGGAGCGAGGCGGACAACTGGGCCCTGCTGGGGGCGGCTCAGCTGCGGGGCAAGGGGGGCGGCCATATCATCACCACCGCCATTGAGCACCACGCGGTGCTCCACACCGCCCAGTTCCTGGAGAAGCAGGGGTACGCCGTCACCTACCTGCCGGTGGACGGCCAGGGGCGGGTGGACCCCGCCCAGGTGGAGGCCGCCCTCCGGCCGGACACCTTCCTCATCAGCGTGATGGCGGCCAACAACGAGATCGGTACCATCCAGCCCGTGGCGGAGATCGGGGCCATCGCGAAAAAGGCGGGGGTGCTCTTCCACCCCGACGCGGTGCGGGCCGCGGGCCACATCCCGGTGGATGTGCGGGCCTGGGGGGCGGATCTCCTCTCCCTGTCGGGGCACAAGTTCTACGGACCCAAGGGGGTGGGGGTGCTCTACATGCGCAAGGGGCTGCGCCTGCCCCCCCTCATCCACGGGGGCGCCCAGGAGAAGGGCCGCCGGGCGGGTACGGAGAACGTGGCCGCCGCCGTGGGTCTGGCCGCCGCTTTGAAGCAGGCGGTGGGCGAGCTGGAGGCCGAGGGGGCCCGGCTGGACAAGCTGGCCCGGCGGCTCATGGACGGCATCCTGGAGCGGGTGCCCCGCGCCCGGGTCACCGGGCCCCGGGAGGGCCGGCTGCCCGGCCACGCCAGCTTCGTGTTTGAGTGCGTGGAGGGGGAGTCCATCCTCCTGCGGCTGGACGGGGCGGGGATCTGCGCCTCCTCCGGGTCGGCCTGCTCCTCCGCCTCCCTGGACCCCTCCCACGTGCTGCTGGCCATCGGCCTGCCCCACGAGATCGCCCACGGGTCGGTGCGCCTCACCCTGGGCCGGGAGAACACCCAGGAGGATGTGGACTATCTGCTGGAGACCCTTCCCCGGGTGGTGGCGGGCCTGCGGGCCATGTCCCCCCTGTGGGAAGAGGCGTGAGAGAAAGGACGGGAACACATGTACTCGGAAAAGGTAATGGATCACTTCTCCAACCCCCGCAACGTGGGGGAGGTGGAAAACGCCAACGCGGTGGGCCAGGTGGGCAACCCCAAGTGCGGCGATATCATGAAGATCAGCATGCGCATTGAAAACGACGTGATTGAGGACGTGAAGTTCAAGACCTTCGGCTGCGGGGCGGCGGTGGCCACCTCCTCCATGGCCACCGAGCTGGTGAAGGGCAGGACGGTGGAGGAGGCTTTGCAGCTGACCAACGCGGCGGTGGCCCAGGCCCTGGACGGCCTGCCCCCCCAGAAGCTCCACTGCTCCGTGCTGGCCGAGGAGGCGGTAAAGGCCGCCGTGGCCGACTACTATGCCCGCCAGGGGGTGGACCCCACCCCCATCGTGGGCCCCGGCTGCACCGGCTGCTGCGAGGGCTGCGCCTGCGAACACGGATAATCTCAAAGCCGCCGCCCGCCGGGCGGCGGCTTTCAAACTGCCGAAAAAGAGGCCATGTCTTTTTTTCGAACTTGCAGCGCTTGACATCCCACCCGTTCTGTCATACAATTTCATCTGTATGGAAAGGG
>CALWWS010000151.1 GCA_944385305.1 uncultured Oscillospiraceae bacterium
AGGGTGCCGGCGGGGGCATTTTCCAGGTTGAAGAGCACCTGGGCGATCATGGCCCGGGACAGGTTGGTGGCGGGCTCAAAATAGGCGCCGCCCGTGCCGTTCATCATGCCCTCGTTGTACACGAACACCACAGCGTCGCAGTACCAGGCGTTCTCCGCCACGTCGGTGAAGGGCAGGCCGGTCACGTCCTCGCCGCCCTCGCCCTGGAGCCGGAACACGGCGGTGACGGTGACGGCGCAGCCGGGCATCTTGAAGGTGTACTGGGTGTCGCTCACCTTGGTGACCGCCACCGCCCCGGCGGCGCCGGTGACGGTAACAGAGGCCAGCTCATAGCCCACGTCGGGCTTGACGGTAATGGTCACCTGGGTGGCCTGGGAGGCCAGCTTGGGGTTGACGGTCGCGGTACCATTGGCCGCGTCGGCCACATTCACGGCGTAGGTAGCCACACCGCCGCTGCCGCCGGAGGGGGCAGTGTAGGTGTACGCCTGGCTTTCACCGGCGGCAATGGTCAGCTCCGTGCCGTTGAGGGTTACGGTGATCGCCTCCCCGGTGTTGTTCACCAGGGTAAAGGTGCGGCTGGAGCCGGACACGGAGGCGGTGAGTTCCTCAGCGGTGCCCCCGGACAGAATGGTGATGGTGCTGCCCTCGCCCGCGGCATTGACCGCCGCCTGGAGGGTGTCGTAGCCCACCCCGCCAATCTCCGCGGCGGCCTCATTGTTCAGGGAGAAGGTAAAGGGGCTGAACCCATGGCGGGAGGTAAGGGTGAGAGTGCCGTCGCCTCCGGCGGTGGCCTTGTAGAAGTAGACGCCGCTTTCCGCCTCATGCTTCACAAAGACCTCCCGTCCGGCAAAGGCGGGCAGCTGCACGGTGATGGCGGCGGGCGCGGTGATGGTCAGCTCCTCGGCCTGCTTCACCACCACGGCGTTCTGGCCGTCGCCCTCCTCCAGGACGATGTCCGCCGAGCTCCCGGCGGTGGAGGCCACCACCCGCACCATGGGGGTGATGTCCAGGGTGATGAAGGTGATGCTGCCGCTCTCGTCCTTATCCAGGGCCTCGGCCTTGATGTCCAGGTAGGTCTGGGTGTATAGGTGTCCACGCCGTCGCTCCAGGCCTGGAAGATGTGCCTGTCGTCCCAGGTGGGAGTGGGCAGGGTGAGGAGATACTGGCTGCTGGCTTCGTCCCAGACGATCTCTACAGCCTGGATGTCCGCCACTGTGCCGCCGCCCAGATCCAGGGCGGCCACATTGCCCACCATCTTGACCCCGGCGGGGTACTGGTTGTCCAGGGCGTTCACAAGGCCGGTCCACTTGCCGCTCTCAAGGCCGTCGGTTCGGATCTGGTAGACGCCCTGGGCGGTAAAGGTGTTGCCCTGGACGATAAAGTCGGAGAGATCGCCCCCCGCGCCCCAGCTCACATCCACAAAGCGGATGCCGTAGGAGTTCTCCGTCATGTTGAAGGCGTTGCCTGTGATGGAGACCGTCTGGCCCTCATTGGGGCCGGAGCAGATGTACAGGGCCAGATCCCCGCCCAGGCTCTCAAAGGTGTTCTCCGCAATGGTGTAGCTTCCGCCGATAACGAAGCGGGTGCCATTCAGACTCTCGTCAAAGATGTTGTCCGAGATCACCAGGTTGTTCAGAACAGTGCTGTTGATCACGCTGGAGGAGGCGCTCTCGGGAGCGGTGTCGCTCTTCACCACGGTGTTGCCCGAGAACACGCCGCTGGCCGCGGTGTTGAAGAGCACCCAGCGGCCGGTCTCAAAGCGGTTGTTCTGAATGTCCAGCTGGCACACGCCGCCGCCGCCGATGGTGTAGTAGGTGGGCGGGCTAACGACCTCCTCGCTGCCCAGCACGCCGGTGAGCCTGCTGTCCGTGATGGTCAGCTTGCTGCCTGCCGCACAGGCCATGGTATTGATGAGGCCGTAGCCCGAGGAATGTGCGCTGCCTGTGTCGGCCACCACGCAGTTGTTGATGGTGAGCTGGGCTGTGCCCTGCATGGCGATCATGGGGGCGGCCACGTCGGCGGCGTAGGTGCCGGTGACGGCCACGCCGTCAAGGGTGACCGCCGCGCCGCCGGCGATGACAATCCGCCCGCCCTCGTTGGAGACGGCCTGATCCACATAGGTCACAATGGCGCTTTCCGCCCCCCCTGGCGGGGTCGTCCCAGGCCAGGCCGGCGTTAGCCCCGCGGATGGTCAGGTTCTTGTCAATGGTCAGGTTGCTCTCCAGAGTGACGCTTCCCATCAGGGTCACAGTGTCGTCGGGAGCGGCCGCCGCCACCGCGTCAGCCAGAGTGGGGTAAAAGATGTCCCCTACCAGCACGCAGCCAGTGGTGCTGCCGGTGTTGGAGCCCTGGATCTGGTTGCCGCTCTGGCTCCAGTTCTCAGAGGTGGGCAGTTCCTCTACCTTGCCTGAGCCCCGCAGCCCGCCGGTGAGATAGCCCATCTGCACACCGGGGTTGTCGCTGCGCAGGGTAAGATCTTCCACCGTGCAGCCGGTGAGGCTGCCGTTGTGACTGCCGTTGCCGGTGTACAGACCCACAATGCCGCCGATAGCCGCGGAGGCGGGGTTGACGGCGATGTACTCCGCCGTGGCGTTGGAGACCACGGTGACGCCGCTGACCGTGCAGACGGCGATCTGGTTGTCGTCAAAGGCGGAGCCGATGAGGCCGCCCACCTTATAGTTGCCGGTGACGGCAATGGCGCCGGTCACCCTGCAGCCGGCGACGCTGCCCGTGTAGGCGGAGCCGAACATGGTCCCCACCTGGGCGTGGGCGGTGACCGAGGCGTTGTTCAGGGTGAGATCCTTCACGCTGCCCGGCGACTGGAGCAGACCGAACAGACCGGCGTACTCCAGCTGGCTGTTGTTGACGGACAGATTGGAGACGGTGTGTCCCGCGCCGTCAAAGGCGCCCTGGAAGGGCGTACCCGAGGCGCCGATGGGCGTCCACGCCAGCCCGGCCAGATCCAGGTCGTCGCCCAGGACAATGGTCTTGCCGGAGAAGCTGTTTCCCCCGTTGACCAGCTGGGCGAGCCCGGCCAACTCTTCGGCGGTGGCGAGGGTGTAGGACACATCGTCCTCATGGCCGTCATACCAGCCGGTATCCGCTGCTCCGGTCCAGGCGTCCGCCGCAAGCGCGCTCACGGGAAGAAGAGTGAGCAGCATACACAGCGCAAATAAAATGGAACACAATCATTTCTTCATTGCTGGGTCTTCTTTTCAACACAATTTGGGGCCATATCCTCTGAATTTCTTATTTTAGCATAAATAAGCGCCGTTGAACAGAAGAGATTTTCCAAAAAATCCCGCATTTTTTGCAGTCGGACAGTGGCGCTCCGGGGTTTGCATCAGAAACCTGTTTGTGGTATCATTTAGCACAGAAAAATTTAGAAAGCGAGGAATCTGCCATGAAACTTCACCGACGCATTTTCTCCCTGCTGCTGGCTCTGGTGCTCGCCGCCGGACTGCTGGTCGTCTCCGCCGGGGCCTCCGGCTCCAGCGAGGAGAGCACCGCCCGGGCGGAGAAGCTGGCCTCCCTGGGCCTGCTCCAGGGCACCGGCGGGGGGTACGACCTGGACTCAGTTCCCACCCGGATTCAGGGTCTGGTGATGCTCCTGCGCCTGCTGGGCCTGGAGGACGAGGCCCTGGCCTATTCCCAGTCCTCCCCCTTTGACGACGTGACCTGGGGAGGCAACTACGTCTCCTATGCCTTTGATAACGGCCTCACCCAGGGCACCGCCGCCGACAAATTCTCCCCCAACACCCCCCTGGATGCCAAGAGCTACGTCACCTTCCTGCTGCGGGCTCTGGGGTACAGTGACGCCGGGGGGGACTTTACCTGGAGCGGGGCCCTCACCTTTGCCGCCCAGAAGTCCCTGATGACCCCCTACACCGCCAGCCTTCTGGCGGGGGTCACTATGAACCGGGGGGACATGGCGGATCTCTCCTACGCCGCCCTCACCTGCCGGGTGAAGGACGGAAGCCAGACCCTGGCCGAACAGCTGGTGGAACAGGGGGTGTTTACCGCCGCTGCCGCCACCGCTGCCGGTGTGCTGGGAGGGAGCGGATGGGTCTACACCTACACCCCCTATGACAACTCCACCATCGACTACCAGGTGAAGAACCTGGCGGGGGTTACCGCCCACGTCTTCACGGTGAATACCCGCAACCCCAAGGTACAGGTTCACGCCAGGGTGGCCAACGGCACCATCGGCTCCACCGCCCCCTTTTCCACCATTGTCAACTACTCCGGCGGGGCCAAGCTGGTGATGAACGCCAACTTCTTCAACGCGGGCAGCGCCAAGAAGAGCCCCAACGGCAACGTCATCTCCAACGGCCAGCTCATGTACCTCAACGCGGGCTACAACTGCCTGGGCATCTCCGCCGACGGCACGCTGCAGATGGGCCGCCCCGGTCTGTTTGTGCGGGTGAAGAGCAGCAGCGGCGCGGAGTGGGCGGCCTACGAGATGAACACCGCCGCCCAGAGCGACAGCTACAGCAACCTATACAGCCGGGCTTACGGCGCCTCGGTGCCCTTCACCTGCGCGGGCAGCGCCCTGGTGATTGAAAACGGGGTGATCACCGCCTTCTACCCGGTGAGCGCCGGCTCCTCGGTAGATATTCCCGCCAACGGCTATGTGATGTTCATGGGCTCGGGCTTTATGGGTACCAGCTATTTCCGTACCCCCACCGTGGGGGAGAGCGTCACCATTGAGCCCTACCTGTTCCAGGCCGACCCGGAGGGCTTCCAGATTGAGGGCGTGGTAGATATGGTGGCGGGCGGCCCCCGCCTGGTACAGGACGGAGCCATCTACACCCAGCTGGAGGCCCCCTTTACCGAGGCGCGGTTCACCACCATCGTTTCCCCCCGCTCCGCTGCGGGCATCGACGCCCAGGGCAAGCTAATCCTGGTCAGCGTGCCCGGCGGGGCCACCATCCAGCAGATGCGGGAGCTGATGCTGGCCCTGGGCTGCGTGGACGCGGTGAATCTGGACGGAGGCGCCTCCTGCGCCATGTACTACAACGGCCAGTACATTGCCACCCCCGGCCGTGAGCTGACCACCACCCTGCAGATTCACGTCTCCCCATAAAGAAAACTGCTTTTCATGAAAAACAGCCGCACCCAAACCGGGTGCGGCTGTTTTGTATCAAAACGCCCGGGGCGGTCCGGCGCATGGAGGGCGGAAAACAAGGAAGAATATACCCATCCCCAATGGAATTACAGGAGGCTTTTCACATGACACAGTTTCAATTGACCGCCGGGCAGATCGAGGACTACGGCAGGCACCTGCTGGCGGAGGAGCGCAGCCGGAGCACGGTGGAGAAGTACCTGCGGGACGCCGGGGCCTTTCTCCGCTGGCTGGAGGGCAGAACTGTGACCAGGGAGGCGGCGGCGGACTGGAAGGGCGCTTTGCTGGAAACGGGCTGCGCCCCGGCCACGGTCAACGCCAAGCTCTCCGCCCTCAACGGCCTGTTCCGCTTTCTGGGCTGGGAGGAGTGCCGGGTCAAATTCCTGAAGGTCCAGCGCCGGCTCTTCCGGGACGCCGGACGGGAGCTGACCAAGGGGGAGTACCGCCGTCTCACCCAAACCGCCGCCAGCCTGGGCCGGCGGCGGCTGGAGCTGATTCTGCAGACCCTGTGCGTCACCGGCATCCGGGTGAGCGAGGTGAAGTATATCACCCTGGAGGCCGCCCGGCAGGGCAAGGCGGAGATCGCCCTGAAGGGGAAGATCCGCACCATACTCATCCCGGGCAAGCTGTGCCGCAAGCTGATCCAATATGCCCGGGCGGAAAAAATCGCCTCGGGCGAGATCTTTCTCACCCGGGGCGGCCGTTCCCTCTCCCGCAAGCAGATCTGGGCCCAGATGAAGGCGGTGTGCCGCCAGGCGGGGGTGGAGGCCTCCAAGGTATTCCCCCATAACCTGCGCCACCTGTTTGCCCGCTGCTTCTACCAGGTGTGCCGGGACGTGGCCAAGCTGGCCGACGTGCTGGGTCACAGCTGCATGGAGACCACCCGCATCTACCTCATCTCCACCGGAGCCGAGCATGCCAAAACCCTTGAAATGATGCGCCTGGTGTCCTAGGACAGAATCGGAATTCTGTCCCGCATCTGTACAGCACAGCAGGTACATATTACCAAAATCCTGGATTTTATGTTACCAGAACTTTGCC
>CALWWS010000152.1 GCA_944385305.1 uncultured Oscillospiraceae bacterium
TTGAGTACCACTCCATGGAGTCCAACCTGCTGAAGCTGGACATGCTGGGCCACGACGACCCCACCATGATCCGGATGCTTCAGGACCTGACGGGGGTGGACCCCCAGCGGATTCCTCTGGACGACAAGGACACCATGAGTATCTTTACCTCCTCCAAGGTGCTGGGCTTTGAAGACGACCCCATCCTGGGCCCCACCGGGGCGGTGGCCATCCCCGAGTTCAACACAAAGTTCACCCGGGGGATGCTGATGGACACCCAGCCCCACGAGTTTGACATCCTGCTCCGGCTCTCCGGATTCTCCCACGGCACCGATGTGTGGCTGGGAAACGCCCGTGACCTGGTGGTGGATCAGGGCATCCCCGTGGGCCAGGCCATTGGTTGCCGGGACGACATTATGATCTTCCTCATTGCCTGCGGCATGCCGGAGAAGCGGGCCTTCAAGATCATGGAGGCAGTGCGGAAGGGGAGGGGCCTGCCCGACGGGGCGGAGGAGGAGATGGTGGCCGCCGGCGTGCCCGACTGGTACATCGGCTCCTGCAAGAAGATCAAGTACCTCTTCCCCAAGGCCCACGCGGTGGCCTATGTGATGATGGCCTTCCGCATCGCCTGGTTCAAGGTGCACCACCCGCTGGCCTTCTACGCCGCCTTCTTCTCTGTGCGGGCCAAGGCCCTGGACGCCACCTGCATGTGCATGGGCATGGATGTGTGCAAGGCCAAGATGCGGGAGATTGAGGGCAAGGAAAAGCCCACCCCGGTGGAGGAGGACATGCTGGTCACCCTGGAGGTGATCTATGAATTCTACCTGCGGGGTTTCTCCTTTGAGCGGATGGATCTCTATCGCTCCCACGCGGTGAATTTCCTGCCGGACAATGAAAAGGGCACCCTGCTGCCCCCCTTCACCTCCATCCCCGGCCTGGGGGAGACGGCGGCCTACTCTATCATGGAGCAGCGGGAGGGCCGCAGGTTTATCTCTGTGGAGGAGTTTTCCGCCGCCTGTCCCAAGGTGTCCAAGACCCACATTGAGCAGCTCAAGGCCGCCGGGGCCCTGGACGGCATGCCCGAGACCAGCCAGATGACCCTGTTTTAATTGACAGGGACTGGCATAAGGTGGTAGGATAAGAGCGCGATCCAATTATACATATAAAGGAGACAGAGCTATGCTGCACGAGACGGTTTCCACCCTGATTAACGAGCAGATCAACAAGGAGTTCTACTCCGCCTACCTCTACCTGAATTTTTCCGCCTACTACCAGGAGAAGGGGCTGGACGGCTTTGCCCACTGGTACAATGTCCAGGCCCAGGAGGAGCGGGATCACGCCATGCTCTTCCTCCAGTACCTTCAGAACAACGGCGGCAAGGTGACTCTGGAGGCCATTGCCAAGCCGGAGTTTGAGGCGGACAGCAATCTGGCGGTGCTCCAGGCCGGCCTGGCCCATGAGCAGTATGTCACCGGCCTCATCCACACCATCTACGACGCCGCTTACGGGGTCAAGGACTTCCGTACCATGCAGTTCTTGGACTGGTTTGTGAAGGAGCAGGGCGAGGAGGAGAAGAACGCCGAGGACCTCATCAAGAAGATGGAGCTGTTCGGCTCCGACCCCAAGGGTCTGTACATGCTGGACCAGGAGCTGGCCGCGCGGGTGTACGCCGCCCCCTCCCTGGTGCTGTAGGCAAAATCAACAAGGGCGCGGGCCGACGGCCCGCGCCTTTTGCCCTTGACAGGACACGGGCAATGTAGTATATTAGCGTGGTAACGTGCTAAAGTGTTAAAGGGGGAGTCCCTGTGCGCTATACCATCAATACCCCGGAGGGAACCCGGGATCGGCTTTTTACCGAGTGTCAGGAGCGCCGGCAGGTGCAGGCCCGGCTGACCCGGCTGTTCCGGCAGCGGGGCTTTCTGGAGGTCTCCACCCCGGAGACCGAGTTTTACGATCTCTTCGCCCTCTCAGGCAGCGCCATTGCCCAGGAGCGGATGATCAAGGTGTGGGATCCCAGCGGGAAATTCTGCGTGATGCGGCCCGACTCCACCACCCCCATTGCCCGGGTGGCGGCCACCAAGCGCAAGGCGGTGCCCCTGCCTCAGCGGCTGTACTACGACCAGACGGTATACCGCTCCAACCCTGCCCACAACGGGGGCAGCCGGGAGATCCCCCAGTGCGGGGTGGAGCTCATCGGGGCCAGGGGAAAGAAGGCGGACGTGGAGATCATCGTTACCGCCATTGACGCCCTGCGCAGCTGCGGCGCCCCCAAGTTCCAGGTGGAGCTGGGCCACGCCGGGTTCTTCCGGGAGCTGGCCGGCCGGCTGGAGCTGGCGGAGGACGCGGTGGAGGAGATGCGCCGTCTCATTGAGGGAAAGAACTTTGCCGCCCTCAACGACTTTCTGGAGCCCCACCGGGGCAACCCGGCCTGCGCCGCCCTGGAGCGGCTCAGCCGCCTGTTCGGCGGGGCGGAGGTGCTGACTCAGGCGGAGCGGCTGGCGGGGAAGACCCCGGCGGTGGACTACCTGGCCGAGCTGTACGACGAGCTGTCTGCCGCAGGGTACGGGCAGTACATCCGCTTTGATCTGGGCATGGTGCACCAGATTGACTACTACACCGGCGTGGTGTTCCGGGGCTATGTGGAGGGCGCGGGGGACGCGGTGCTCTCCGGCGGCCGGTATGACAACCTGGTGGGCGCCTTCGGCCGGGAGGCCCAGGCCACCGGCTTCGCGGTGGACGTGGACGCAGTGGCCCGCACCCTGCCGGAGATCACGCCCCCTGTGCTGCGCACCATTGTCCACTACGAGCCGGGCTATCTGGCCCAGGCCCTGGAGGCGGTGGACGGCCGCCCGGCGGGCACCAGCGAGCTGTCTCCCTGCCGCACCCTGGAATCCAGCCTGAATCTGGCCCGGGACAAGGGGGCGGAGGCTGTGCTGGTCTTTGACAAGGATGGAGAAAGGACGGTTCGGGTATGAGTGAACGGCTGAAGATTGCCATTACCAAGGGCCGCCTGCTGGACAAGAGCGTGGAGCTGTTTGAGGCGGCGGGGCTGGACTGCGCCCCCATCCGGGACCCGGGCCGCCGCCTGGTGCACAGCCTGCCCAACTACCCCCTGGACGCGGTGCTGGCCAAGGCCCCCGACGTCATTACCTATGTGGAGCACGGAGTGTGCGACATGGGCATTGTGGGCAAGGACACCATTCTGGAGAAGGGCGGCTCCTTCTACGAGGTGCTGGATCTGGGCTTCGGCCGGTGCCGCTTTGCCCTGGCGGTGCGGCAGGGGAGCGACTTTTACGGTACATATAAGACCCGGCGGATTGCCTCCAAGTATCCAGAGGTCACCCGCACCTTCTTTGAGAAGAAGGGCATGGATGTGGACATCATCAAGATTGAGGGCAGTGTGGAACTGGCCCCCATTCTGAACCTGACCGACGCCATTGTGGACATCGTGGAGACGGGGGCCACCCTGAAGGCCAACGGCCTGGTGCCCATTGAGGACGTGGCCCAGGTGTCCGCCCGGCTGATTGTGAACACGGCCAGCATGAAGCTCTACAAGGCGGAGATCGAAGATTTTATAGCCCGGTGTGAGGCGGAACTGGAGCGCAGAGAGCATGATTGAGATTGTTACGGCGGACGGGCGGAGAGAGCGGGAGGTCATGGCCGCCATGCGCTCCCGGGCGGCGGCGGCCAACGCGGAGATTACCAGGGCCGTGGCCGCCATTATGGAAGATGTAAAGGAGAGAGGCCTGCCGGCGGTGGAGGAATACTCCCTGCGCTTTGACGGCCGGGCGCCCTTTGAACTGGATCGGGAGCGGCTGGAGGCGGCCTACCGGGCCTGCCCACCGGAGCTCATTGCGGCCATGGAGCACGCCGCGGCCAACATCCGGGACTACAACGAGAAGCTACTGGCCAAAAGCGCCCAGTGGCGCTCCCCCGACGGGGGCGTGGTGGGCCGGGTGGTGCGGGGGCTCACCCGGGTGGGGATCTACGTCCCCGGCGGCACGGCGGCCTACCCCTCCTCGGTGCTGATGAACGCAGTACCCGCCCGGGTGGCGGGGGTGGAGGAGATTGTAATGGTCACCCCGCCCACCGAGAACCTGAACGACGCGGTGCTGGCTGCCGCCCTCATTGCCGGGGTGGATCGGGTCATCGCCGTGGGCGGAGCCCAGGCGGTGGCCGCCCTCACCTACGGGGCGGGCTTCATCCCCCGGGTGGACAAGCTGGTGGGGCCGGGCAACGCCTTTGTGGCCGCCGCCAAGCGCATGGCCTACGGCCAGCTGGATATCGACATGGTGGCCGGGCCCTCCGAGGTGCTGGTCATCGCCGACGAGAGTGCGAACCCCAAATTTGTGGCCGCCGACCTGCTCTCCCAGGCCGAGCACGACAAGCTGGCCTCCGCCGTGCTGCTCACTGACAGCCCGGAGCTGGCCCGGGCGGTGGACGCTGAGATCGTCCGCCAGACCGGCTATCTCAGCCGCAGCGAGATTATGGAGTGTTCCCTGCGGGACTTCGGCTGCGCCATTGTGTGCCGGAGCCTGGAGGAGGCGGTGGAGTTGGCCAACGAGATCGCCCCCGAACACCTGGAGATCGTCACCCGCAACCCCAGAGACCTGCTGCCCGCTGTGCGCAACGCCGGCGCAGTGTTCCTGGGGGCCTGGTCGCCCGAGCCCCTGGGGGATTATCTGGCGGGCCCCGACCACGTGCTGCCCACCTCGGGCACCGCACGCTTTTTCTCCCCGCTGTCGGTGGACAGCTTTTTAAAGACCATGAGCGTCATCGAGTATGACCGGCAGACCCTGGAGTCGGTGAGCGGACAGATTGTCTGCCTGGCGGAGGCGGAGCGGCTGACCGCTCACGCAAACTCTATCCGG
The DNA here is from genome assembly GCA_944385305.1 of uncultured Oscillospiraceae bacterium. Classification (GTDB taxonomy): domain Bacteria; phylum Bacillota; class Clostridia; order Oscillospirales; family Oscillospiraceae; genus CALWWS01. The sequence continues at coordinate 4,851 of CALWWS010000152.1, forward strand.
GTTCGCTTTGAGGAGGAGTAATCTATGGGACGTACGGCCAAGCTGCACCGCAAGACTAAGGAGACCGACATTACCCTCTCCCTGTCTCTGGACGGGGGCGGGGTGGCCATCTCCACCGGCATCGGCTTTTTCGACCACATGCTCACCTCCCTGGCCTTCTACGGGGGGCTGGGTCTGGAGCTGACCGCCGGGGGGGATCTCCACGTGGATGGCCACCACACCGTGGAGGACGTGGGCATTGTGCTGGGCCAGGCCCTGCGGGAGGCCATGGGAGACAAGGCGGGCATCCGCCGCTACGCCTCGGCCTACATCCCCATGGACGAGGCCCTGTGCTTCACCGCCCTGGACTTCTCCAACCGGGCCTATCTGGTCTTTGACGCCCCCATGCCCCAGGGGATGATCGGCGGCTACGACGCCTGCCTCACCCGGGAGTTTATGAGGGCCCTGGCGGTAAATGCGGGGCTCACTCTGCACATGCGGGCGCTCTACGGGGAGAACGCCCACCACATCACCGAGGCCCTGTTCAAGTCCCTGGGCGTGGCCCTGCGGGAGGCGGTGCAGGTGACCGGCCAGGGCGTGGTCTCCACCAAGGGAGTACTGTAAGGATGAAACACTTGACAGCTATTGTGGATTATGGTGTGGGCAACCTGATGAGTGTGACCAACGCCATGAAGTACCTGGGCCTGGACACCCAGATCACCAGCGCGCCGGAGGATCTGGAGCGGGCGGACGCCATCATCCTCCCCGGCGTGGGAGCCTTTCCCGACGCGGCGGAGCGGCTGCGGGAGAGCGGGCTGGATGGGGTGATTGTCAGCCAGGCGGAGAAAAAGCCCATTTTGGGCATCTGCCTGGGGATGCAGCTGCTCTTTGAGACGGGGGAGGAGGTGCGCCCCACCCCCGGCCTGGGCCTGATCCCCGGACGGGTGAGAAAAATCAACACAACCGAGAAGCTGCCCCACATCGGCTGGAACAGCCTGCGCTTTCCCAACCCGTCCCCGCTGTTTCGCGGGCTGGAGGAGGGGGCGTATGTCTACTTCGTCCACTCCTACTGCGGCGCGGCGGCCCGGCCGGAGGACGTGATCGCCTCCACCAGCTACGGGGAAGAGGTGACCGCCGCCGTGGGCCGGGGCAATGTGTACGGCTGCCAGTTCCACCCGGAGAAGAGCGGCGAGGTGGGACTGCAGATCCTGCGGAATTTTGGAGGGCTGAACCGATGATCCTGTTTCCCGCCATTGATTTAAAAGACGGTAAAGCTGTACGACTTTACAAAGGGGATTTTGCCACCGCCCACCAGGTGGCCGACGACCCCCTGGCCACCGCCCGGGCCTTTTGCGAGGCGGGGGCGCGGCACATCCACATGGTGGATCTGGACGGGGCCCGCAGCGGGGCCCGCCGCAACGGCGGGATTGTAAAGGCCGTGGCGGAGCAGTCGGGGCTGAAGGTGGAGATGGGGGGCGGCATCCGCTCCATGGCTGACCTGGAGGAGGTTTTCGCCCTGGGGGTGTGGCGGGCTGTCATCGGCTCGGCCGCCGTCAGCGACCCTGACTTCGTGGCGGAAGCAGTGAAGAAGTACGGGGCGCGTGTGGCAGTGGGCATTGACGCCATGGACGGGGTGGTCAAGACCGCCGGGTGGGAGCAGTCCTCCGGCCTGGACTACCTGGACTTTGCCCGCTCCATGGAGGAGCTGGGGGTGGGAACCATTGTGTTTACCGACATCGCCACCGACGGGATGCTCTCCGGCCCCTCCTTTGACCGGCTGGCCCGGCTGAAGGAGACGGTTGGCTGCCGGATTGTGGCCTCGGGGGGCGTGTCCTCCAACGGAGATCTGGAGCAGCTGCACAAGATGGGCCTGTACGGGGCCATTATCGGCAAAGCGTACTACGCCGGGGCGGTGGATCTGCCCCGGGCGGTGAGGGAGGCGGGGGATCAGAATGCTGGCTAAACGGATTATCCCCTGCCTGGACGTGCGGGACGGCCGGGTGGTGAAGGGAGTCAACTTCGTCAACATCCGGGACGCGGGCGACCCGGTGGAGCTGGCCAAGTTCTACTCCGACCAGGGAGCGGACGAGATTGTCTTTCTGGATATTACCGCCACCAGCGACGGCCGGGCCACGGTGGCCGACGTGGTGGAGCGCACCGCCGCCCAGGTGTTTGTCCCCCTGACGGTGGGGGGCGGCATCCGCACCCTGGACGACTTCCAGCAGCTGCTGCGGGCGGGGGCGGACAAGATCTCGGTCAACTCCGCCGCCGTGGCCGACCCGGATCTCATCTCCCGGGCGGCGGCCCGGTTCGGCTCCCAGTGCGTGGTGCTGGCCATCGACGCCCGCCGCCGGGAGGACGGCAGCTAC
>CALWWS010000153.1 GCA_944385305.1 uncultured Oscillospiraceae bacterium
TGGAGCTCTACACCGGGCGGGAGCCCTGGGTGGTGGAGTACAGCCAGGTGGAGCCCTTTCTCACCGACACGGGCCGCGCGGCCCTGCTGGGGGAGCTCTACGGGGCCAACCCCTACATGGTCACCGTGATCCTGCCCGGCTCGGCCCTGGAGAGCAGCGACGCCTACAAGGCCCTGCTGCGCATCATTGACAACGCCAGACCCGCCTGGGTGGAGGTCAACCTGGTGGTGCTCACCCCTTACCTCTTCCTGGACAAGTACAGCTATCTGGGCATCAACAGCACCCTGGATCGATATCGGCCGCTGAATCTGGACGGCAGTTCCGCTCTGCCCTTCACCCGGCTGGGTGAGGAGTCCGGGCAGGGTATTACATAAAGGAAGGGCGGAGAGGAAATTGAAAAATCTGAAGTACTTTCCCTTTGCGCGCAGCCGCTACTTTTACGGCAAGCTGCTGACGGTGGACGACTTTGAGACCGAGCAGAAGTACATGAACGACAAGCGCCGCCTGGTCAACCGCTTCCTCCACGGCAGCGGCGTGGTGTGCGGGATGAACGTGGTGCGGGTGGACGATCGCACCATCTCGGTGGAGATGGGCCTGGCCCTGGACTTCGCCGGGCGGGAGATTGTGGTGGACGCTCCCGTCATCCGCAAGCTGGACATGATCGACGGCTACGACGAAAGCGCGGGGGAGGAGGGCTACCTCTACCTGTGCATCGAGTACGCCGAGCAGGAGACCGAGCCGGTGCACAGCATCGCCGGCGCGGGGGCCCGGGGCACCGGGGATGTGGAGTACAACAAGTACGCCGAGGGCTACCGCATCTTCTTCACCGGCCAGGAGCCGGAGCACGAGGGCTTCACCAACGCCAACTACTACCAGGACACCAAGACGGTCTACTGGGGCAACGGCATCCGCATCAAGCAGTGCCTGCGCCGCTTCCTCACCGCCGGGCGGGAGACCACCCTCACCGTGCTGGTGGAGAACATGGGCCAGCAGCAGCCGGTGGCCTTCGACTACGATCTGGCCCTCACCTGCCTGCAGCACCAGGGGAAGGACCGGCTGCACATCCGCTTCGACGAGAAGGAGCACCCCAAGGCGGGGCGCTACCGCCTGGAGTTCCCCCTCACCGCCATGGACGTGCAGGACGCCGAGGGCGGGGCCCAGGTGGTGTCGGGCAGCCTGAAGCTGCTGGTGGGCGGCAAGGAGGTGACCGCCCAGGCGGCGGGGGGCAACCTGTGCCGGGTGTCGGCGGGCAGCGCCGAGGGGGCCGTGATGGATCAGTACTACCGCACGGCCATGGAGGAGATCGTGCGCAACACCTACCAGCAGAGCATCTACCTGGCCAAGATCGCCCTCATTAAGGCCGGGCCCTCCTACTACATTGAGAGCGTGGAGAACATGCCCTTCCGGCAGTACGTGTTCAACGGCTCCCTGTCGGCCGCCATGAACGACCTTCTCCTGTCCGAGCTGGAGCGGCTGCGGGCCGGGCAGAGCGGGGGGGACAGGGCCCCCGCCGCCCCCCAGGCCGCCGCGCCCATGCCAGAAGTGGCCTCCGGGCCGGGGGTGGTGAATAAGGGCATCGGCGGGACGGAGGGCCAGCGGTTCTTCTCCCCGGAGATCTCCCACGGGCTGGGGCTGGGGCCGGTGCATGTGTGCCTGGCGGCGGGCTGGAACATCAACGACGACGCCCCCATCGTCTGCGGCTCCCCCGAGATTTTCAACGAGCAGGGGGGCGAGGTCCACGCCGAGCTTGCCGCCAGGGTGGACGTGACCAAGGGCACCTTTGTGGCGGGGCTGCGGCTTATCGCCCCCACCTCCGCCCGCCACGTGCGCATCCACTGGACGGCGGTGCGGGACAACCGGGAGAGCGCCCTGGCCAGGGAGCAGCGCAGGCTGTTCATCCGGCCCGACGTGTGCGAGCTGGAGGTGCGGGAGACCCGCTACTTCCAGGCGGTGTTTGAGAATGTGGACGACCAGCGGGTGCGCTGGAGCGTGAAGGAGCCCCAGGGGGGCGAGATCGACGAAAACGGCATGTACACCGCCCCCAACACCGTGGGGGTGTACGAGATAACGGCCGAGAGCACGGCCCACCCGGAGCTGCGGGCCTCCACCTACGTGGTGGTGCGCGACCCCCTCCAGGAAGAGGGGTAACGGGGAGCTGACGGGACAGGAGGTGTGGAGATGATCGTCCGAACGCCTGAGCGGCGGTTTGTGGTGATCCAGGTGCTGCGCAGCGACGAGGAGGCGGAGATCTGCGTCTGCCGTGACCCGGAGGACGAGAGCGCAAGCCTGTACACCCTGGCCCGCCTGCGCAGTCCCGCCCTGCGCCGCACCCTTCTGCCCCTGCTGGTGCGCCAGCAGGACAATCCGTCCTTCGAGGACTATCTGGGGGTCTTCTCCCAGGACGGGGACGTGTACGCCCGCTTCCGCTACACCGACGCGCCCCTTCTGGTGCAGCGGCTGGAGCGGGGTGACTTCGGCTTCCGGGAGCGGCTGGAGATGGGGGGCAATCTGCTGGAGCGGATCACCCTGCTGGATATGCCACCCGCCCTCCAGTTCCAGGCCCTGCGGGACGGCAACGTGACGGTGGACGACGCGCTGCGTGTGCGCTTCAACTACACCCTGGACTCGGCGGACAGCTGCCGCAGCGCGGACATGGGCCTTATCGCCATCCGGGTGGGGGAGCTGCTGGAAAAGCTCTTCGCCGCCGAGCGGGCGGCCAAGTCGGTGCCCGAGCTGGAGGAGTACCTCAAGCAGCTGGAGCAGGGCGCCTTTCCCAGCTACCTGGCCATGTACGCCGGGTACGACCAGGTGCGCAAGGCCCTTCTGGCGCGCACCCTGTCCGGCCCGGTTCAGCCCCGCACCTGGCTGTTCCGGCTGTGGGAGCGGATTAAAAAGCTGCGGGTCTATGTGCGGCCGGTGCTGGCCGGGCTGGTGCTGGTGGCGGCCTTCTGCTACCTGGTGTACACCCTGCTGCTGCCCGCCCAGCCCAAGGGCACGCCGGTGCTCTTTGACAGCATCGGCACCGTGGAGATCCAGACCGAGACTGCCGCCCCCCACGGGGACGCCGGGGCGCGGTAGGGGGAGAAAGGGGGTGCGCGGATGCGCTTTACCAATGAGACCGGCCTGATGCAGGTGCTCAAATACAGCAGCCAGCGGCTCACCCGCATCCTCACGGTGCCGCTGACCAACGGCTACCGGAAGCTGCGCCGGGTGCTCAATCCCAACGGCTTCACCACCCGGGTGATGGCCGACGTGCGCAAGGGCGGCAAGGAGCTCATCACCGGCAGGCCCCAGTCCCTGAAGGACTACTTCTCCATGGGCAACTACTACGTGGCCAAGAAGCTGGTCTTTCTCATCGCGGTGCTGGTGCTGGTGCTGCCCATCCTGTACCTGAAATTCCTCCACCCGGTGATCAGGAGCAACTTCCTCACCGTGTCCATGGTGGTCAACAGCGGCGAGATGGTGGGCTACACCGGCAAGGTGGAGCTGCTCTCCGCCAAGGGCGGCACCGTGCTCTACCGGGGCCCCCTCTCCGAGGGGCGGATTACCGGAGAGGGCGCCCTGTACGACTACGAGGGCAACCTGACCTACCAGGGGGGCTTCCTGCTGGAGCAGTACGAGGGCAGCGGGCAGAGCTTCTGGCCCAACGGCCAGGTGCAGTATACCGGCAGCTTCTCCAAGAACGCCTACGAGGGGGAGGGCACCCTGTACGGGGAGGACGGCGCCCTGATCTACCAGGGCAGCTTCTCCAAGGGCCTGTACGAGGGGGACGGGGTGCTCTACCAGAACGGGGAGGTGCTCTACCGGGGCGCCTTCCGCGGCGGACAGATGGAGGGAGAGGGCCGGATCTACGCCGGGGATCTGGTGATCTACGAGGGCGGCTTTGCGGCCGGGGCCTTTGAGGGAACCGGCCGGGAGTACGACCCGGTGGAGGGCCGGCTGATCTACGACGGAGAGTACGCCGCCGGCAAGTACCAGGGCCAGGGCAGAAAGTTTGACGCCGACACCGGCCAGCTGGTCTACGAGGGCGGCTTCTACCAGGGGGTCTACGAGGGGGAGGGCAAGCTCTACGACCCGGTGACCCAGGTGCTCCTCTACGAGGGCGGCTTCCGGGCCGGCCGGTACGACGGGGAGGGTGTGGAGTACGACCCGGAGACCGGGGCGGTGATCTACCGTGGAGAGTTCCTCCTGGGGGCCTACCACGGCGCGGGCACCCAGTACGACCCGGCCACCGGCTTTGTCACCGCCGCCGGGCAGTACCGGGACGGGGTGCTGGTGACGGGGGAGCAGAGCGCAGCCTCCTCCGGCCAGGGCGGCCAGACCACCCCCGGTGATGGCGGCCAGACCGCCCCCGGCACGGAGGATGGCCAGACTGCCCCCGGTGAGGACGGCCAGACCACCCCCGGCGACCAGGACGGCCAGAGCGGTCAGACCACCCCCGGCGGCCAGGACGGCCAGACCAGCCCCGGCGAGGACGGGGGAGAGACCACCCCCGGCGGCGGCCAGGTCTACCAGGGCCCGGTGACCGCGGAGGGAACCATTGACTACGGCGCTCTGGCGGACATGACGGCCCAGCAGGCCGGCGGGCAGTTTGCCGCCCGGCCGGACGAGTGGTCGGTGGCCGACGGCGGCGTGCTGGTGTACGCCGACCAGACCGAGGGCATCGGCCTGTCCATCCGCACGGACAGCGGCGGCAGCACCGTCAGCGTGGACGTGTGGAACGACGCCCCGGTGGCGGGCGGGGCCCAGGTGGGCATGACCCAGGCCCAGCTGGCCGCGGTTCTGGGCTCCCCCACGGGGAGCGCCCAGGAGACCATGGGGGCGGGGCGGCTGATCTCCATCAGCCAGTCCAACCGCTACTTCGGACGGCTGACCAACCTCTCCCCGGAGAGCAAGGTCACCGTGTACACCTATTCCACCGGCTCGGGCACGGTGCGGGCGGTGTTTGCCGCCGGCACGGAGGAGTGCCTGCTTCTGGAAGTTCTGCCCTGAGGGAGGTGCCAGCACATGGGAAAATACACCGTCATCGCCGACGTGGGCAGCGCGCTGGTGAAGCTGCTGCGGGAGAACCTGTGCCCCGACGTGGTGCTCAACCCGGACGATATCGGCCTGTGCTCCCCGGCGGACAAGGGGGACGTCATCCTGGGCCTGCACCTGTACGACGTGCGGGAGAGCCAGGAGCTGCGGGCCACCGAGATGGTGGACCTCAGCCCCGGCCGCCAGCGCTTTCCCGGGACATACCTCACCCTGTCCTACATGATCACCGCCTACTCCAAGGCGGACGTGAAGCACCGCTCGGGGGAGGATCAGCGCATCCTGGGCCGGGTGATCCAGACCCTGGCGGACAACGCCGCCCTGAGCGCCGACACCCTCACCCCGGTGGCCCGTGCCTCGGGGATGGACCTGCGGGTGAACATGCTCTCCCTGGACGTGGAGTCCCAGCAGCGCATCTGGAACGTGCCCAACCAGGCCTACCGCACCTCCCTGTTCTACCGGGTGGGGCCGGTGGAGCTGGAGTCCGCCAGGACGCGCCAGATCCAGCGGGTGGTGGACCTGGACCTGACCGTAAAGGAGTAGGGAGCTATGAGCACAGCGTGGAACCCCAAGCCCATTGTCCGGGTACATATCCGGCGCAGGGTGTCGGCGGCGGTGCTGGTGCTGGACGACTTCACCGGCCGGCCCATCACCGCGGCGGATCTGGAGGTGCGGGCGGCGGAGATCCTGGATCGCCCGGTGCGCAAGGGGGACGGGTACTTCCTCTTCCTGGACAGCCCCACGCCCACCCTCACCGTCACCGCCCGGGCCTGGGCCTACCACACGGCCACGGTGCAGGTGGATCTCTCCGCCCTGCCCGCCCTGCGCCCGGTGGTGCGCCTGCGCCTCACCCCCAACCGGAATTACAGCATCCCCCTGCACACCACCTGCCTGGAGGGGGCCGCCCCGCCGGACACCCAGGTGCGGGCCTTCTGCCTCAACGACCCCAAGCCCCTGCGGCTGCTCTACGACTACGCCGCCGGCGGGCCGGAGGGGGGGCGGCAGATCCAGATCTACGCTCCCGACGGCTCCGACCTGGCGGGCAGGCGCTTCGCCCTGCTGCGCGAGGGGGAGGAGCAGGCCGAGTGCTTCACCGTGCTGGACCGGTTGGAGGAGGTGGAGGGGGGCTGCCTGCTGGCCGCGCCCCTGGCGCGGGACTGTAAGAAGGCGGGAGCTACCCTGCTGCCCGTCCTGTCCGCCTCGGCGGACGAGCAGGGACGGTATTTCCTGCCCATGCGCAGCCTGGCGGTAAAGCGCTGCCTCTGCCGGGTGCTGTGGGCGCCCCCCGGCGGCAGCTGGCGGGAGCAGACCCTGGAGCTGGAGCCCGGCCGGGTGACCCGGCTGGATCTGGCGGGAGAATAAGACAGAGAGGGGGCGTGCCGCCCATGTTACCGGCAAAGACAAAACGGGCCCTGCTTATCCTTGTGATCCTCTCCCTGGCGGGAGCGGCCCTGCTGGGCTGGTGGGGCCTGTCCACCCCCCTCAGGCACGTGATCGCCGTGCTCCCCGCGGGGGATACGGTGTACGGCATCGACCAGGGGGAGCGGGAGTACCGCTTTTTCCAGGCCGACGCCTCGGGGAAGATCCTGGCCCAGTTCAGCCGCCCGGTGCGCACCGGGGAGAGCTACCGCACCTACGACTGCCTCACCCGGGACGGGGATGCGGTCTACGTGCTGGAGCGCCTGGCGGACATCCAGAGCGACCTCATCCAGGCGGAGACGGTGTACCGCTGGGACGTGGGGCGGGGACGGCTGGAGGCGGTGTGGCAGCTGCCTGTAGATGACCCCAGCATGGACAACAACTTCGCCGTGCAGGTGCGAGACGGCATGCTCACCTTTTTCCAGGCCGACTACACCGGCCGTCAGGCCACCGGACGGCTGATGACCCTGGACGAGACCGGCACGGCGGCGGAGCTGCTGGCCTTTGACTACGACATCGGCGTGGGCTTTACCGATTTCTACGCCGCAGCCTGCGGCACGGTGGCCTTCACCACCCCCGCCGGGGCGGTTTGGACGGTGGACAGCCAGGGGGAGGCCCAGCAGGTGTTCCCCCGCAGCGACCAGGTCTTCCCCGTGGCCCTCTTTGGCAGCGACGGGGGGGATCGGATCTGCCTGGTGGGGACGGACGGGACGGTGTACGGCCTGGACCTCTCCGCCGGCGGCGAAATGGAGGAGCTGTTTGACTGCCAGGAGCGGGGGGTGCCCCTGGAGGGGCTGACCGGTCTGGCCCTGGGGGAGGAGGGCAGCTTTGCCGCCATCCTCTCTGGCGGCGGGCAGGTGGGGATCTTCCGGGACACGGGGGACGCGGTGCTCAGCCGCCTGCTCTCCCCGCCGGCGCGCATTGTGCTGCGTGCCCTGCTGGGCTTTGCCGCCGTGTGGGCCGCGGGGGCTGTGATCTACGCCCTGCGCCGCTTCTTCCTCTCCCTCACCCGGGGGAAGGTGCCCATTGTCACCAAGCTGCTGGCCGCCTTTTTGCCCATTCTGGTGGTCAGCCTGGTGCTGATGAACGCCATGGTCACCGCCATCTTCCAGAAGGAGCTGGTGGACGGCCAGTACGAGCAGCTCTATCTGCTCACCAGCCAGCAGACCGCCACCCTCAACGACAGCTACATTGAGGACGTAGATCCCGCCAATCCCTTTGAAAACGTGTATTTCTACGAGATCCGGGCCGCGTTGAACCTGCTGCCCGGCCAGGGCACCCTGGTGGATACCGCCGCGCAGGAGGAGCAGCAGGTGTACCACGCCACCTACTTCTGGCTCTACAAGCTGGTGGACGGCCAGCTGGTCTCCCTGGTGTGTGAGCAGGACTACGTAAACGTGCCGGTGGAGAGCCGGTACAGCGCCGGCGTGGCGGAGCAGTTCTACCGGGCCGCCCAGACGGGGGAGAGCATCCGCACCGGCTTTACCGACAGCCTGGGGGACTGGACTGTACTGCTCACCCCGGTCACGAACCAGCAGGGAGAGGTAGTGGCGGTCATCGAGACGGGTGACGCCCGCCAGAGCCTGGACTACGCGGTGGAGCAGGGGGCCCGGAGGCTGGCCCTGCTCAACCTGGGGGTGCTGGTGGTGCTGGCCGCCCTGCTCTCGGCGGTAATCGCCATCTCCCTCCACCCCCTGGGCCTGCTGCGCCGGAAGGTGGAGGAGATCCGGGACGGCAAGCTGGGGGTGCAGGCCCCGGTGCGGGGCCACGACGAGGTGAGCGCCATCACCCGGGCCTTCAACGACATGAGCACCAACGTGGCCTTCCGGGACAGGGAGATCCGCATGACCAGCGACGGCTACTCCCGCTTCGTCCCCTCCCGGGTGTTCCGTCTGCTGGAGAAGTCCAGCGTCATTGACGTGCGGCTGGAGGATCAGACCAGCGTGGAGGCCACGGTGCTCAACTGCTCCGTGGGGTCCTTCGACCAGATTGCCCGGGGGCTGCGCTCCCAGGAGATGTTCCGGCTCATCAACCAGGTGCTGGCCCGGCTGGTGCCCGTGGTGGACGGCAGCGGGGGCCTGGTGGACCGCTTTGACCGGGCGGGGCTGCTGGCCATCTACACCGAGCAGCCCGACCGGGCCCTGGACGCCGCCGTCTCCCTGTGCCAGACCCTCCGCGCCCAGCAGTTTGCGGAGACCGGGGGCCGGGAGCTGGACTTCCACGTCACCCTCAGCGCCGGGGCGGCCATGATCGGCATCGTGGGCGCGGCGGAGCGGCTGGAGGCCATGACCATCTCGGAGCACACCAGCTTCACCCGCTTCCTCCAGCCCCTGGCGGCGGAGTACGGGGCGGCGGTGCTGATGGCGGGCAGCGCGGCGGGGCCCATCCCCGACTTCCACCGGCGCTACCACGCCCGCACCATCGGCTTTGTGCGCATGAAGACCCTGGACCGGCTGGAGCGGCTCTACGACGTGTTCGACGGGGACGGGGAGACCACCCGCCGGCTCAAGGAGGAGACCCGGGAGCAGTTTGAAAAGGGAGTGGCCCTCTTCTGCTCCCACCAGTACTACGAGGCACGGCTGCTCTTCATCGAGGTGCTCAAGAAGCACCGCCGGGACAAGGCGGCCAAGAACTACCTCTACCTGTGCGACACCTACTACCGCCAGAACGGCGGCGGGGAGCACCCGGTGTGGCTGGAGACCTATTGATGAACAACCCCAGGGAGGTGTGTCCGGGATGAAACAGAACAAAAGGGCGCAGCTTTGGGGGACGCCCATGCTCCTTGCCGCCCTGCTGGCGGTGGTGGGCGCCCTTTTGGCCTTGGGCGTCTTCCGTACCTCCACGGCCCAGGCGGCCTCCTATACGGTGAGCTG
>CALWWS010000154.1 GCA_944385305.1 uncultured Oscillospiraceae bacterium
CGCCCACTACATGATGGCCTACGCCAACATGCTCCGCCGGGACGTGACCCGGCTGGAGGACTGCCTGGCGCGGATGGACGAGTGCCCCCTGGGGGCGGGTGCCCTGGCCACCTCCACCTATCCGGTGGATCGGTTCCAGACCGCCGCCGCCCTGGGCTTTGCCAAGCCCACGGAGAACTCCATGGACTCGGTGTCCGACCGGGACTTCGCCATCGAGCTGCTCTCCGCCTGCTCCATTCTGATGATGCACCTCTCCCGCTTCTCCGAGGAGATCATCCTCTGGTGCTCCTGGGAGTTTAAGTACGTGGAGCTGGACGACGCCTACTCCACCGGCTCCTCCATCATGCCCCAGAAGAAGAACCCCGACGTGGCCGAGCTGGTGCGGGGCAAGACCGGGCGGGTATACGGCTCCCTGGTGACCCTGCTCACTGTGATGAAGGCCCTGCCCCTGGCCTACAACAAGGACATGCAGGAGGACAAGGAGTGCGTCTTTGACGCCATCGACACGGTGAAGATGTGCCTGCCGGTGTTTGCCGCCATGCTGGATACCCTCACTGTCAAGGAGAAGAACATGCGCAACGCTGCCGCCGGCGGCTTCATCAACGCCACCGACTGCGCCGACTACCTGGTGAAGAAGGGAATGCCCTTCCGGGAGGCCTATATGATCGTGGGCCGCCTGGTGAATATGTGCATCAAGGCGGGGGAGACCCTGGACACCCTGCCCCTCAAGGACTTCCGCTCGGTCTCCGGCGTGTTTGACGCCGACGTGTACCAGGCCCTGGAGCTGAAGACCTGCGTCAACGGCCGCAAGGTCTACGGCGGCCCCGCCAAGGAGGCGGTGGAGCAGCAGATCGCCAGCATTGAGGCCTTTGTGGAGGCGAGAGAGCAATGAGCAAGCCCAAGGTATTCATCGACGGCCAGGAGGGCACCACCGGGCTGCAGATCCACGACCGGCTGGCGGGCCGGGGGGACATCGAGCTGCTGGCCATTGACCCTGACAAGCGGAAGGACTTGACAGAGAGGAAGAAGCTCATCAACGCCGCCGACCTGGTGTTTCTCTGTCTGCCCGACGCCGCGGCGATTGAGGCTGTGGGTCTCATCGAGAACTCCCACACCCGGGTGATTGACGCCTCCACCGCCCACCGCACCGCCCCCGGCTGGGTGTACGGCTTTCCCGAGCTCTACAAGCAGCCGGCGCAGACCATTGGGACAGCGCGCTTTGTGGCCAATCCCGGCTGCCACGCCACCGGCTTTCTCTCCAGCGCGGCCCCGCTGGTCTCCCTGAATATTTTGCCGTCGGACTATCCCCTTACCTGCTATTCCCTCACCGGCTACTCCGGGGGCGGGAAGAAGATGATTGCCCAGTACGAGGGGGAGAAGAAAGGGGAAGAGCTTTACAGTCCTCGCATCTACGGCACCACCCTGAAGCACAAGCATCTGCCCGAGATGCAGAAGATTGCCGGGCTGGACGCCCCCCCGGTGTTCTGCCCCATTGTGGACGACTACTACAAGGGCATGGCCACCAGCATCCTGCTGCACAACCGGTACTTAAAGGGCCAGCCCACCGCCAAGGAGATCAGCCTCATTCTGGCCGCTTTCTACGCCGGGCAGCCCATGGTGAGCGTGGCCCCCTATCAGGAGGAGAGGCAGTTCCTGGCGGCCAACACCTTTGCGGGGAGCGACCGGCTGGAGCTCACCGTGAGCGGCCACGAGGGCCAGACCGTGATCACCGCCCGGTTTGACAATCTGGGCAAGGGTGCATCGGGTGCGGCGGTGCAGAACATGAACCTGATGCTGGGCTTTGAAGAGACCTGCGGCCTGGCGCTGTAAGCTGTAAAAGGTATTTTTCCGGGCCCGGCCGGCGGCCGGCCCGCTATCCTGGCGGATTGATAGGAGTGAGCGAAATGAAGCAGATTCCCGGCGGCGTGACCGCAGCCAAGGGCTTTCTGGCCTCCGGCGTCCACTGCGGCGTGAAGAAGGGGAAGGGGGACGGCAACCAGCCGCCCATGAGCAAGATGCCTGAGGTGCTGGCGGGGAAGAAGGACCTGGCCCTCATTGTTTCCCAGCAGCCCTGCGTGGCCGCGGCGGTGTACACCATGAACCGGGTGAAGGCCGCGCCTCTGTACGTCACCATGGAGCACCTGGAGAACGGGGAGGCCCAGGGTATCGTGGCCAACTCGGGCAACGCCAACGCCTGCGCCCCCAACAGCCACGAGCACGCCGAGCAGATGTGTGAGTTGGCCGCCCAGGCCACCGGGCTGAAGGCCGCCGACTTTGTGGTGGCCTCCACCGGCGTCATCGGGCAGGAGCTGAACATCGCCGCCATTGAGCGGGGTATGCCCGCCGCGGCCCAGGCCCTGTCTCCCGACGGCTCCGACGCGGCGGCCAACGCCATTATGACCACCGACACGGTGAAAAAGGAGATCGCCGTCTCCTGCACCATCGGGGGCAAGACGGTGACCATCGGCGCCATCGCCAAGGGCTCGGGCATGATTCACCCCAACATGGGCACCATGCTGTGCTTTGTGACCACCGACTGCGCCATCACCCACGAGATGCTCCAGGACGCCCTCCACGAGATCGTCCCCCGCACCTTCAACCGGGTGACGGTGGACGGGGACACCTCCACCAACGACATGTGCGCCGTGCTGGCCAACGGCATGGCGGACAACCCCCTCATCGAGTGGAAGGACGACGGGTACACCGTCTTCTACAAGAGCCTGCACTACGTGTTTGAGCAGCTTGCCCGGGGCATTGCCGCCGACGGCGAGGGGGCGGGCAAGCTCATCACCTGCACCGTGCACCACGCCCGCAGCGAGGAGAGCGCCGAGCGCCTGTCCAAGGCGGTGGTGGGCTCCTCCCTGGTGAAGGCGGCCATGTTCGGCTCGGACGCCAACTGGGGCCGGGTGCTGTGCGCCATGGGCTACTCCAAGGCCCCCTTCCGGCCGGAGTTTGTGGACGTGCACTTCCGCTCCGCCGTGGGGGAGATCCTGGTGTGCCGCCAGGGCGCCGGAGTGGACTTTGACGAGGAGGCCGCCAAGAGCATCCTGGAGCAGGACGAGGTGATCATCGACGTCAACCTCAACGAGGGGGACCATGAGGCCACCTGCTGGGGCTGCGATCTCACCTACGACTATGTGAAGATCAACGGGGATTACAGAACCTAAGAGAGGGTGGAAACCATGTCCTACAGCCATGTGGAGCGGGCCCAGGTGCTGGCCGAGGCCCTGCCCTATATTCAGAAATACTACGGCAAGACCCTGGTGGTCAAGTATGGCGGCAACGCCATGATCTCTCAGGAGCTGCGCCACGCCGTCATCTCGGACATCATCCTGCTCCACCTGGTGGGCATCCGGGTGGTGGTGGTCCACGGGGGCGGCCCTGAGATTACCGACATGCTCAAGAAGATCGGCAAGCAGTCCCGCTTTGTGGACGGCCTGCGCCACACGGACCAGGAGACCATGGACATCGTGCAGCAGGTGCTGTGCGGCAAGGTGAACAAGGACCTGGTGTCCACCCTCAACCGGATGGGGGGCAGCGCGGTGGGCCTGTGCGGCATGGACGGGGAGCTGTTCCAGGCCAGGGCCCTGGACGAGAAGTACGGCCTGGTGGGGGAGATCACCCAGGTCAACCCCAAGGTGGTGGTGGACAGCCTGGAGAACGGGTACATCCCCGTGGTGTCCACCGTGGCCCAGGGTGTGGACGCCGACACGTCCTACAACATCAACGCCGACACCGCCGCGGCCAAGCTGGCGGTGGCTCTGGGGGCGGAGAAGCTGATTCTGCTCACCGACGTGCGGGGCCTGCTCCGCGACCCCAAGGACGAGTCCACCCTCATCCACGTGGTGGAGCTCTCCCAGGTGCCCGGCCTGGTGAAGGACGGGGTGATCCAGGGCGGCATGATCCCCAAGGTGGACTGCTGCGTGGAGGCGGTGCGCTCCGGGGTGAAGCGCACCCACATCCTGGACGGGCGGATTCCCCACTCCATCCTCATCGAGCTGCTGTCCGACGAGGGCATCGGCACCATGATACTCTAAGGAGGCGGTAACCATGAATCATCAGGAACTGGTTGCGCTGGATCACCAGTACACCATGCAGACCTACGGCCGCTTCGACGTGGACATCGACCACGGCAAGGGGGCCACGGTATACGACCTGGCGGGGAGGGAGTATATCGACTTCACCTCGGGCATCGGCGTGGCCTCCATCGGCTACGCCAACCCCAGGTGGGTGGACGCCATCGCCGCCCAGGCGGCCAAGCTGGGCCACATCTCCAACCTGTTCTACGCCCAGCCCTACGCCAGGCTGGCCGAGAAGCTCTGCCAGCGCTCCGGCATGGCGGCGGCCTTTTTCGCCAACTCCGGCGCGGAGAGCAACGAGGGCATTATCAAGCTGGCCCGGAAGTACTCCTTTGACAAGTACGGCAAGGGGCGGGGCACGGTCATCACCCTGAAAAACTCCTTCCACGGCCGTACCATCACCACCCTCACCGCCACCGGCCAGGAGGTGTTCCACAACTACTTCTTCCCCTTTGACGAGGGCTTCCGCTACGCCCAGGCGGGGAGCATGGACTCCCTCCAGGAGGTGGCGGGCCACGACGTGTGCGCCGTGATGCTGGAGCTGGTGCAGGGGGAGGGCGGCGTGCTGCCCATGGACAAGGACTATGTCCACGACCTGGCGGTGCTGTGCGCCGAGCGGGACTGGCTGCTGCTGGTGGACGAGGTGCAGACCGGCATCGGCCGCACCGGCACCCTGTTTGCCTTCCAGCAGTACGGCATCATCCCCGACGCGGTGTCCTTCGCCAAGGGGATCGCCGGCGGGCTGCCCATGGGCGGTTTTTTGGCCAGCGAGCGCACCCGGGGGGTGCTCACCCCGGGCACTCACGCCACCACCTTCGGCGGCAACCCCATCTGCGCCGCCGCCGCCCTGACGGTGCTGGACATCCTGGACGAGGACGCCCTGGCCGCCGTCACCGAGAAGGGCAACTACATCCGCGCCCGCATTGAGAAGATGAACGTCCCCTGCCTGGGCGCCACCCGGGGCCTGGGGCTGATGATCGGCGTGGAGGTGAAGGGGGAGCGCACCAACAAGCAGGTGGCCGCCCAGCTGATTGAAAGCGGCCTGCTGGTGCTCACCGCCGGACACGACCTGCGCCTGCTGCCCCCCCTGACCATCACCATGGAGGAGATTGACAAGGGCCTTGCCATTATGGAAAAGACCCTGGCGTAAAGGAGAGAGTATTTGATGAAAAAGGACCTGCTCAAGCTGCTGGATCTCACCCGGGAGGACATCACCAAGATCCTCAACGTGGCCGACCAGATGAAGTACAACCAGAAGCACGGCCTGTCCCACGCCTATCTGGCGGGCAAGACCCTGGCCATGATCTTTGAGAAGAACTCCACCCGCACCCGGGTCTCCTTCGAGACCGGCATGTTCCAGCTGGGTGGCCACGCCCTGTTTCTCTCCGGCAAGGAGAGCCAGATCGGCCGGGGCGAGCCCATTGAGGACACCGCCCGGGTGCTCTCCCGCTACTGCGACGGGATTATGATCCGCACCTTCGGCCAGGAGGAGGTGGAGAAGCTGGCCCAGTACTCCTCCATCCCCGTCATCAACGGCCTGACTGACTTTGCCCACCCCTGCCAGGTGCTGGCCGACCTGATGACCATCCGGGAGCACATGACCCGCCTGGAGGGGCTCAAGCTGTGCTTCATCGGGGACGGCAACAATATGGCCAACTCCCTCATCGTGGGCGGCCTGAAGTGCGGCATGGACGTGTCCGTGGCCTGCCCCGAGGGGTACGACCCCGATCAGAAGGTGCTGGACTTCGCCAAGACGGTCACCGACTGCAAGTTCCAGCTCTGCCGCACCCCGGCGGAGGCGGCGGCGGACGCCGACGTGGTGATCACCGACGTGTGGGCCTCCATGGGCCAGGAGGGGGAGAAGGCCAAGCGGGAGCTGGCCTTCGCCGGCTACCAGGTGAATGACGAGCTGATGAAGCTGGCCCACCCCGGCGCCATGGTGCAGCACTGCCTGCCCGCCCACCGGGGGGAGGAGATCACCGCCCAGGTGTTCGAGGCCCACGCCAATGAGATCTTTGACGAGGCGGAGAACCGCCTCCACGCCCAGAAGGCGGTCATGTACCTGCTCATGGGGGAGGAGGAGCTGTAAGGCTCTTTTCCTGAACAAAGTAAATGCCGCGCCGCGTTTCAAACGCGGCGCGGCATTTTGCCGTTCTCAGGGCGATTCCTTGTCTGCGGGGGGCGGGGCCTGGCAGGCGGGGGAGATGGCCCCCTTGCCGTACCGGCCCCGGATGCCGTCCATGGTGCGCTCCAGCTTCTCCCGCTTCTCCCGCCGCCGGTCGGCCCCGGCGGCAAAGAGGCTGAGCTGCTCCCCCGCCTGGGCCTCCTCCACCAGGGCCTGGGCGGTGACGGTGAGGGCGCGCACCGGGGCCTGGGGCCGCCAGGAGGCCCGGATGAGATCCATGGCCGCCCGGGCGATGTCCCGGGAAATACAGGTGGGGGCCTCCAGCCGCTTCTGGCGGCAGATATCCCGGAAGTCCGGGTCACGGATGGTGACCTGGACGGTGGTACACATGAGGCTGTGCCGCCGCAGCCGGGCGGCCACGTCGTCGGCCAGGCTGGCGGCGGCGGTGCCCAGCTGCTCCCAGCCGGTGAGATTCCGGGGAAAGGTGAGCCCGCTGCCCACCGACTTGGGGCCGGGCATGTCCCGGGCGGGTATTACAGGGCTGTGCTCCGTCCCGGCGGCGTAGTCGTGGAGAGTTGCCCCCTGCTTGCCCAGAATGCCGGTGAGAGTCTCCCGGTCCGTGCGGGCCAGATCCCCGATGGTGCGGATGCCGTACCCCGCCAGGGCCGCCGCAGCCGCCCGGCCCACAAAGAGCAGCTCGGTCACCGGCAGGGGCCAGAGCAGCTCCCGGAAGTTTTCCCGGGTAATCACCGTGGTGGCGTCCGGCTTTTTGTAGTCGCTGCCCATCTTGGCAAAGACCTTGTTGAAGGACACCCCCACCGAGAGGGTGAGGCCCAGCTCCTCCCGCACCGCCCGGCGGATGTCGTCCGCCACCCACCTGGGGTGGTCGGCAAACAGGTGGAGGCTGCCGGTGATATCCAGCCAGCTCTCGTCGATGGAGAAGGGCTCCACCAGGTCGGTGTACCGCTCGTAGATAGCGTTGACCAGCCGGGAAAAGCGGTGGTACTTCTCGTGGTGGGCGGGGAGAAGCACCAGGCCGGGGCAGGCCCGCCTGGCCTGCCAGATGGTCTGGGCGGTCTTGACCCCCGCGGCCTTGGCGGGCTCGTTTTTGGCCAGAATGACGCCGTGGCGGGAGGCGGGGTCGCCGCACACCGCCACAGGCAGGCCGGTGAGCTCGGGGTGCTCCAGCAGCTCCACCGAGGCGTAAAAGCTGTTCAGATCACAGTGGAGAATGATCCGCTCCACGCCGCATGCCTCCCTTACGCGCCCCAGATGACTTTGCCCTGATTATAGCACAATTGTTCGATAAAAGCAAGCCGCCCGGACATCCGTCCGGGCGGCAAATTTCCGCTATACCCTGGAGCCCCGCCGGGTGTTCCCGTGGACCACATAGCGGGAGATGGGCTTGTAGATGAGGAAGGTGATCACCGAGTTGATCCCCGCCTTGAGCAGGTTGAAGGGGAGAATGACGGGGAGAAGCAGGCTGTCGGTCATCTGCTGCATGGCGGCAAAATTCTCCGGAGTGCTCATGTAGTAGGGGGTGATGAAGTGGTTGGCCACCATCATGCCCAGCCCCATGGCGATGGAGCCGCACACCAGCCCCACCACCGCGCCCCGGCGGGTGTGCCTGCGGCGGTAGATGAGGCTGGCCACCAGGGAGAGAATGCCGGTGGCGATGACGTGCATGAGAAAGCCGTAAGGGCCGTCTCCGCTGATGAGGAAGGCCTGGATGGCGGAGGCCAGCACGGTGACCACCAGGCCGGCCACCGGCCCGAAGGAGAAGGCCATGATGAGGATGGGCACGTCCGCCGGGTCGTACTGGAGGAAGGCGGCGGCAGGGAAGAGGGGGAAGTGGACAAAGGTGATGAGTACCACCGCGATGGCGGTGAAGATGGCCAGAAGGGTCAGCTTCTTTGTGGTGTGAGGCATAATAAATCGCTCCTCATATTCCGAATGTACCTGAAGCAAATGGAACAACAGGGCAGGAAAGAGGAGCGCGGCGGCGCGGCAAAAGCCGCACGTCTTCTTCCATCCAGACTTGGCGCCGGTACTCCGGCGCGTCACTGTCGGTCCCGGAATTGCACCGGGTCTGCGGATTGCTCCGCTTGCGGACTGTACCGCCGATCGGGATTTTCACCCTGCCCTGAAGACATCCGATTCAGTTTTCCTCCCTATTATACCAGGGGGAGGGCAAATTGCAAGCACAAAAAATGAAAACAAATGTTCCATAAATTCGTTGACTTCACCGGGGGGATGGGGTACAATACTTCCGATGGATTACGGCCTGCCGGGCACAGAGCCCGGGGGTACGGAGAGGAGGAGACAGGTGGAGAGGGAGATTTTGGTCTGCGCCTTTACCGGGCACCGCCCGGAGAAGCTGCCCTGGAGGGAGAACGAGGCGGATCCCCGCTGTTTGGCGCTGAAGCAGCGGCTGGCCGGGGCGGTGGAGCAGGCCTATGCCCAGGGGGCCCGCCGCTTCATCTGCGGCATGGCCCGGGGAGCGGACTTCTATTTCTGTGAGGCGGTGATTGCGCTGCGCCGCCGCGCCGCCCCCATTGTTTTGGAGGGGGCCATCCCCTTTCCCGGACAGGCGGACCGCTGGAAGGAAGAAGACCGGGTGCGCTACCGCGGGCTGCTGGATGAGTGCGACCGGCTGACCATTGTTCAGCAGAAGTATGACAGGGAGTGCATGCTGCGGCGCGACCGCTATATGGTGGATCGCGCCCAGATGCTTCTGGCGGTGTATAACGGCATGCCGGGGGGCACCCGGTATACCATTGCCTACGCCATGAGCCGGGGAGCGGCGGTGACAATCCTGGATCTATAGCGGGGAAAACCGGGAGCTTCCGGTAAAATTCCCCGCTTTTTTCCGTGAAATTGGGAATTCAGACCGGGTTTTTTCGGCGAAATTGTAAAAGCGGGCAAAAGAAAGCTTAAAATAAATTAAACAAATTGCCGTTTCTGTCTAGAGTTTGGACATCATCTGCTTTTTGTCTATTTTCCTTTTCTGAAATCGGAGGTATAGTAACAGACGGTAATGGTATGGGTATACCAAGAAAGGGGAAGAGAGTTTTATGAAGATTCCTGACAGTATTAAGCGTTACGGCCTGAGCAAGGTCTTTGATTATCTGGATAAGGACCCCATGAACAACATGGCCAAGGTCATGGATGTTATCAATAAATTTGCGGGCAACACCCTTGATGTGCAGCGCGCCGCCTTTGACAAGGCCATCGGCGACCCCAGCTCCTGCTGGTATCAGCTCATCGAGAAGGTGTGGACCCAGACCGATCCCGACGTGCTCAAGACCGTGTTCAGCAACTTCTTCGTCAACGCTAACCTGGTGGGCTGGCCCAAGCAGGAGGAGCTGCGCAAGAAGTACAACTGCAACATCCCCTGGGCCATTCTGCTCGACCCCACCTCCGCCTGCAACCTGCACTGCACCGGCTGCTGGGCCGCCGAGTACGGCAACAAGCTCAACCTCACCTTTGATGAGATTGACTCCATCATTACCCAGGGCAAGGAGCTGGGCATCTACCTGTACATTTACACCGGCGGCGAGCCCCTGGTGCGCAAGAAGGATCTGATCGCCCTGTGCGAGAAGCACAACGACGCCGCCTTCCTGTCCTTCACCAACGCCACCCTCATTGACGAGGAGTTCTGCCAGGATATGCTGCGGGTGCGCAACTTCATTCCCGCCATCAGCCTGGAGGGCTTTGAGGAGGCCAACGACTCCCGCCGGGGCGAGGGCGTCTACCAGAAGGTCACCAACGCCATGGCCCTGCTCAAGAGCCACCACCTGCCCTTCGGCATTTCCGCCTGCTACACCAGCGTCAACTACAAGGATATCACCAGCGAGGAGTTCTACGACAAAATCATTGATCTGGGCGCTTACTTCATCTGGTTCTTCCACTACATGCCCGTGGGCAACGACGCCGCTCCCGAGCTGATGTGTACCCCCGAGCAGCGCACCGAGGTCTACCGCCGCATCCGCGCCTTCCGGGAGACCAAGGGCATCTTCGCCATGGACTTCCAGAACGACGCCGAGTACGTGGGCGGCTGCATTGCCGGCGGCCGGCGCTACCTGCACATCAACGCCAACGGCGATGTGGACCCCTGCGTGTTCATCCACTACTCCGACAGCAACATCCGGGAGAAGAGCCTGCTGGAGTGCCTGCAGTCCCCGCTGTTTATGGCCTACCACAACAACCAGCCCTTCAATGAGAATATGCTGCGGCCCTGCCCCATGCTGGAGAACCCGGAGTTCATCGAGAAGATGGTCAACGAGACCGGCGCCAAGTCCACCGATCCCCAGTCTCCCGAGAGCGTGGAGCACCTGACCAGCAAGACCCACCCCTACGCCGACAAGTGGACTCCCACCGCCGAGAAGCTGTGGAGCGAGTCCCACCCCGACTACTGCGGCTCCTGCAGCTCCTGCGGCTGCGGCTGCGGCAAGTAAGCGGCGCAAAGCAATACAGATTGACAGCGGCCGGAACCGATCGGTTCCGGCCGCTGTTTTGTGTGTAAAAAGGGAGGCCGGAGCAGCGCTGCTCCGGCCTCCCGGTGTGAGTTTTATTGAGCCTGGAGGATGACCTCATCCCCCTGGGCGGTGGCGTGGAGGGAGGAGAGGGGGTGGAGGTAGCTGTCGATGAGCTTGGTGGCGATGCCGTCCTCCAGATCCTTTTGGATCTGACGGCGCAGATTGCGGGCGCCGTAGGTGAGGGAGTAGGACTTGCGCACCAGGCTGTCCAGCAGGGCCTCGTCCCAGGTGAAGGTAATGCCCTTCTCCGCCAGGGTGTCCCGCAGCTCGCCCAGCATGATGGCGGCGATAGCCTTGAAGTTGTCCTCAGAGAGCTTGTTGAAGTAGACAATCTCGTCCACCCGGTTGATAAACTCGGGCCGCAGGAAGCCCTCCAGGGCCTTCATGGCCCGCTCCCGGCCCTGCTCCCCGGCGGTGCGGCCGAAGCCCACCGACCCGGCGGAGCCCGTGTCGCTGCCCGCGTTGGAGGTCATGACGATAACCGTGTTCTCAAAGTTGACGTTGCGGCCCTGGGCGTCGGTGATGTGGCCGTCGTCCAGAATCTGCAGCAGGATATTGAGCACGTCGGGGTGGGCCTTTTCAATCTCGTCAAAGAGAATGACGCAGTAGGGCTTGCGCCGCACCTTCTCGGTGAGCTGGCCCGCCTCGTCGTAGCCCACGTAGCCCGGGGGAGAGCCGATGATACGGGAGACTGAGAACTTCTCCATAAACTCCGACATGTCCAGCCGGATGAGGGACTCGGGGGAGTGTAAGAGATCCTGGGCCAGGCGCTTGACCAGCTCGGTCTTGCCCACGCCGGTGGAGCCCACGAAGATGAAGGAGACCGGCTTGCGCTTGGAGGCGATGCCCACCCGGCCCCGGCGTACGGCGGCAGCCACGGCGTGGACGGCCTCGTCCTGGCCGATGAGGTGGGTCTTCAGCCGCTGCTCCAGGGTGGCCAGGCGCTCGTACTCCGCCTCCTGGATCTGGCTGGCGGGGATCTTGGTCCACAGCTCGATGACCCGGGCCAGGTGCTCCACGGTGAGGGGCGGGGCGCTCTGGGCGTCCAGCCGGCCCAGCTCCTCCTGGAGCTGGATCTCCCGGCTCTTCACCGCGGCCAGCCGCTCGTAGTCCCGGCTGCTGTCCTCCCGGCTGAGCAGACTCTCCCGCTCCCGGGCCAGGTTGTTCAGCTCCCGCTGGAAGGTGGACTGGCGGCGCTCATTGGCGGCCAGGGCCTCCTGGGTGGCCGGGTTGCCCGCCAGGGTATCGTGCTCCCCGATGAGCCGCTGCAGCTCCCGGCGGATCTCGCTCTGGCGCTGCTCGTTGTTCTTCAGGGCGGTCTGGCGCTTGTAGTCCCGGTCGTTGGCCTCGGTCATCAGGTTCTCCCGCTCCCGGCCCAGAGACTCCAGCTCCTTTTTGATCTCCATCTGCCGGGCCAGGGTCTTGTTGTGCAGGTTCACGTCCGAGCAGGCCTCGTCAATGAGGTCAATGGCCTTGTCGGGGAGGAAGCGGTCAGTGATGTACCGCTCGCTCATAGTTACCGCCAGCCGGCACATCTCCGGGGAGATGGAGACGAAGTGGAACTTCTCATAGTAGGGGGCAATACCCCGGAGGATCTTCACCGAGTCCTCCAGAGAGGGCTCCTCCACAATCACCGGCTGGAAGCGCCGCTCCAGGGCGGAGTCCTTCTCAATGTACTTACGGTACTCGGTGAGGGTGGTGGCGCCGATGACCTGGATCTCACCCCGGGAGAGGGCGGGCTTGAGGATGTTGGCCGCGTTCATGCTGCCCTCCGCATCCCCGGCGCCCACAATGTTGTGCACCTCGTCAATGACCAGGATGATGTTGCCCAGCTTCTTGATCTCCTCAATGAGGCCCTTCATCCGGCTCTCAAACTGGCCGCGGAACTGGGTGCCCGCCACCAGGGCGGTGAGATCCAGCAGGTAGACCTCCTTGTCCAGCAGCTTGTAGGGCACCTCCCCGGCGTGGATGCGCAGGGCCAGGCCCTCGGCAATGGCGGTCTTGCCCACGCCGGGCTCGCCGATGAGGCAGGGGTTGTTCTTCTGACGGCGGTTGAGGATCTGGATGGTGCGCTGGATCTCCTCCTCCCGGCCGATGATATTGTCCAGCTTGCCGTCGGCAGCCTTCTGGGTGAGGGAGATGCAGTAGTTCTCCAGAAACTTCCGCTTGGGCTGCTTCTCCTTGCCCTTCTCCTTGCCGTCCTCCCGGCCGGGGCGGGGGTCCCGCTCCGGGGGCTGGCTCTGGGGATTCTGGGCTCCGCCGAAGAGCTTGTTCAGGAAGGGGAAGGTGGCGGTCTTGCCCTCCTCGTCCTCCTCCTCACCCTCCTCGTCGGGGTTTACAAAGCCCTCGGCGCCCTCGGCGCCGCCAAAGGCGGACATCATCTCGTTGGTCAGACCCTCCAGGTCCTCGTCGGTGATGCCCATTTTCTGCATCATATCTTCCACGGGCTTAATGCCCATCTCCTTGGCACATTTCAGACAGAGCCCTTCGCTCTTGGTAGTGCCGCCCTCCATCTTCTGGATGAAGATCACGGCTACGTTCTTGTGACATCTGGAACACAGTGTCGGTTGCATTGCATTCAGCTCCTTTTGGGGGACAGACTCCCCCAGAGGGTTGATTCTAACCCGAAATTATGAACTGCGTATGAATCGGAGAAATTTCCTACCCCAAAATCCCGGCCAGCAGGGCAAAGGGGTTGGTGGTCATAAAGAATTTCAGCAGATAGGTCTGGTTCACCGCCTGGGCGGGGAGCACCTTGCCGAAGAACTGGAGCAGCCAGGCGATGACAAACAGCAGGATGCAGCACTGCACCAGCCCGAACAGGGCCCCCAGAGTCTTGTTGAGAAAGTGCAGCCCCGGCAGCCGGGCCACCAGGTCCAGCGCCCGGCTGAGCAGCTTCCAGGCCAGCAGGATGAGCACAAAGGCCAGCAGGAAGAGAATGAGATAGGCCGCCGACTGGGCCGCGGCGGCAGCCACGCTGGCGGCAGCGCCGGCGGCGGCATTCTCCATGCCCTGACTCACCGAGTCCTGAATGGTGCCGATGAGGGTGTCGTACAGGCCCATGTCCCGCAGGGCGTCCAGCACGTCGTCAAAGGGGTTGAGATCGCCCTGCTCCGTCCCTTCGCCGTCGGGCAGGGGAGAGGCGGGGGTCTCGCCTCCCGCCTGGGGGGGCGGTGTGAGGGAGGGCTGGGGCGCGGTCTCCTGGGCGTCCTGAATGCTCTGATCCAGCCGCTGCTCAATGGCGGCGGCAAACTTGGGCTCCAGATAGGCCGCCACGGTGGGGGAGAGGGTGCGGGCGGCAAAGCCCGCACCGGCGAAGGCCACCACCACCGCCAGCAAAGAGCACAGGGAGAGCACCAGCCCCCGTTTCGCTCCCCGCACGGCAAAGCCGATGAGGGCGGCCAGGATGATAAGGTCAAAGATGAGATAGACTGTCATGAGAGCCTCCGGTTTACTCGGGGAGATAGAGCCTGGCGGTGTCGCTGCCGATGAGCATCACCGACCCATCGGCCCGCTGGATTACCCGTCGGGTGCCCTGGGTGCCCTCCATGGTGTGGTAGAGCTCCAGGTCCTGGTCGTAGATGTCCAGCCGGTCGGCGGTGAGCAGAGCGATGTAGCGCCCCGCGGCGGACAGGGAGAGCACCTGCTCCTCAATGGGCAGCACGGCCCGTTCCTGGCCCTGCTCGTCGGTCACAATCAGCTGGGCGGTGCTGCCTGCCCGGTATTTGCCCAGCAGCAGGGCAGCGGTGCCGTTCCCGTCCAGGGAAAAGGCCTTGAGGTAGCGCCCGGCGTAGTCGTAGCTGCCCAGAAGGGTGCCCTGGCTGTCCATGCGGGCCACGGCGTTCTCTCCCAGGGCCCAGATGCCATCCTCGTCCCAGCGGAGATCCAGCACGGTGGTGCTGCCCAGGGAGCAGGCGTAGTCGGCATCGGCGTTTTCCTCGCTGTGATCCAGCTGGTAGATGTCCACCCGGCTGTCAAAGGCGTTTTCCTCCGCCCCCATGGTGAGGATGGCCACCGCCTTGCTGTTGGGGGAGAGAACGGCGTCCATCACAAAGCGGGAGGAGAGGCTCACCCCCATCACCTCGTTGTAGGAGGCGTCGTACACAGTGACCACGCCCTTGAAGCCGCTCTGTTGGGTGACCACGGTGAGCCAGCCCGCCTCGTTGACGCTGGCGGCCAGAATGGCCTGATCCTCCTCCAGGGTGAGGGAGAAGACCTCCTCCCGGTCGGAGAAGACAAACAGGTGGGTTCCGCCGGTGTCGTAGGCCAGAAAGACCTTGCCCGCCGCGTCCACCGCCGGGTGCTCCAGCACCAGGGTTTTGTCCACGTACAGCTGGCCGCTGCCCGAGTAGAGACGCACGCCGCTGGTGGAGCACACCAGCAGATCCCCGTCCACGGTGGCAAAGCAGCTGTCCGTGCCGCCATCGTAGGTGAAGGACTCCGCCTGGCCGCTCTCCCCCCGCTCCAAAGAGCGGTAGGTGAAGTAGCGCTTGATGGCGTCAAAATTCAATTTGTCCCGGTAGACCACCGCGGCCACCGCACCCGCCACCAGGGCCAGGGTGAGCAGAAAGGCCAGAAAACGGACAAGCAGGCTGGGCCTGCGCTTTTTGGGGGGGGACAGAGGAGCCCCGAGTGATTTCTTCCATGTTATGCTCCTGCAGCAAATTATAGCACGTCCTCGTTATACCACAGATTGGTCATATACAGCCCGCCCGGCGGCACGGTAGGCCCCGCCGCAGTACGATTCTTGGCCTCCAGGATGGCGGGGATGTCCTCGGGGGCGAATTTTCCCTCGGCGGCGTAGACGCAGGTGCCTACCATGGCCCGCACCATGTTGTACAAAAAACCGTCGGCGCACACCCGGAAGCGGATCAGCTCCCCGGTGCGCTCCACCGTGAAGTAGTGCACCGTGCGCACCGTGGTGCGGGTCTCGGTGCCCACCGAGCGCACGGCGGCAAAGTCGTGGGTGCCCACAAACTGATCCGCCGCCCGCTGCATCACCTGCTCATCCAGGGGCTTGGGATAGAACCAGGCGCGGTTTACATAAAATGCGTTCCCCAGCCGGGAGTTGTAGATCTGGTAGGTGTACTCCTTCTTCAGACAGGAGCCGATGGCGTTGAAGCTGTCGGGCACCTGGGTGGCCCTGAGCACCACGATGTCCTCCGGCAGGCGGGTGTTCACCGCCAGGGGCAGCCGGTCGCAGGGGATGCGGGAGGTGGTGCGGAAGTTGGCCACATAGACCTTGGCGTGCACCCCCGCGTCGGTGCGGCCCGCGCCGGTGCACTTCACCGGGTGGCCCACCACACTGGCCAGGGCTTTTTCCAGGGTCTCGGCCACGGTGGCGGCGTTTTTCTGCACCTGCCAGCCGTGGTAGGCGGTACCCACGTACATCAGTTTTAAAGCGATGTTTCTCATAACCGCGAAACTCACATTTCCGTTGTTGATATTCGCCCGCTCTTACAGGCCCAGGTATCCCAGCACGCCCACCCCCACGCACAGCGCGGCGGCGCACACGAGAAACACGGCGTCCTTCCCCTGGTAGCGCAGCTGGCGCAGGCGGGTGCGTCCCTCGCCCCCGTGGTAGCAGCGGCACTCCATGGCAATGGCCAGCTCGTCGGCCCGGCGGAAGGCGGAGATGAACAGGGGCACCAGCAGGGGCACCAGGGCCTTGGCCTTCTGGAGCAGATTGCCGGTGTCAAAGTCGGCCCCCCGGGCCTTCTGGGCGGACA
>CALWWS010000155.1 GCA_944385305.1 uncultured Oscillospiraceae bacterium
GGAGGATATGCCCCACATCTTCGACCGCTTCTTTACCCGGGACAAGATGCGCACCGGCAGCAACACCGGCCTGGGCCTTGCCATCGTCCACGCCCTGGCCGGGCAGATGGGGTGCACCCTCTCCGCCAGGCTGGAGGGGGACTGGTTCTCCCTGCGCCTGGCCTGGCCCCGGTATGAAGGACTAACTTAAAAAAAGAAAGGGGCTGCCCGCACGGGCAGCCCCTTGTCATGAAAAAGTCGATATTACTTGGTGCCGAAAATCCGATCGCCGGCATCGCACAGGCCGGGGACGATGTAGCCGTGGTCATTGAGCTTCTCGTCCAGGGCGGCGCAGTAGATATCCACATCGGGGTGGTCGTGGTGCACCCGCTCGATCCCCTCGGGGGCGGCGATGATGTTCATAAGCTTAATATGCTTGACCTCGTAGTTCTTGATAAACTGGATGGCGGCGGAGGCGGAGCCGCCGGTGGCCAGCATGGGGTCGAGGATGATCACATCCCGCTCGGCGATGTCGGTGGGCATCTTGCAGTAGTACTCCACCGGCTCCAGAGTGTCGGGGTCACGGTAGAGGCCGATGTGGCCCACCTTGGCGGAGGGGATCAGGTTGAGGATGCCGTCCACCATGCCCAGGCCGGCCCGCAGCACAGGGACAATGGCCAGCTTCTTGCCGGCGATGGTCTTGAAGCGGCCGGTGCAGATGGGGGTCTGGATCTCCGCCTCGGTGAGGGGCAGTTCCCGGGGGGCCTCATAGCACATGAGGGTGGCAATCTCGGTGACCACCTGGCGGAAGTCCTTGACGCCGGTGTTCACGTCCCGGAGGATGGACAGCTTGTGCTGGAGCAGCGGGTGTTCGAGAATGTGTACTTTTTCCATTTCCATGGCACTAATCCCCTTTATGTTGTTCTTTGGCAAGCCGCTCCCGCTCGGCCTGGGAGAGGCGGTGATAGCTGGCCGAAAGGCCGGCGGCATCGGTGAGAGCGCCGGAGCGGGAGAGCTCCAGAGCGCACCGGGCCACACCCCACGCGCTCTGGTGGAGCAGGTGGGGAGGCGGCAGACGAACGTCCAGCCCCAGTTCCATGAGGGTAGTATAGCACAAAACCGCGCCGTCTCCAACCAGAATTTGCGGATTTCCGCTCTTTTTTAACTCGGCGGCCAGCTCCTCCAGGGCGATGGCCCGGTCGGGGCACAGCCGCTCCAGAGTTTGGCCCGCTCCCCGGAAGCGGGCGTTGTACACCTGGCTGCGCCGGGCGTCCATCACCGGGCAGATCTCCATGCCCGTGTGGGCCAGCTGCCAGGCCATGGATTCCAGGGTGGAGCAGGCCGCGCAGGGCTTGTCCCCCGGCCAGGCCAGCCCCTTGGCGGTGGAGATGCCGATGCGCAGCCCGGTGAAGGAGCCGGGCCCTGCGGCTACGGCGATGAGATCCACCTGGGACAGGGGCACCGAGCAGGTGGCCAGCATCTGCTCCACCATGGGCATCAGGGTGCGGGAGTGGGTGAGTCCGTTGTTCTGAAAGGACTGGGCGATGAGGGCCTCGTCCTCACACAGAGCCGCCGAGCAGGCGGAGGCAGAGGACTCCAGAGCCAGAATTTTCACGCCGGGTCACCTCCCGTGATGGTAATGGTCCGCTGGTTTTCCGAGCTGCCCCGGCGGATGTCCACCTTGATACAGCTCTCCTCCAGGGCGTCGGCGATGTTTTCACTCCACTCCACGGCGCACACGCCCCCACGGGCCAGGTAGTCCTCCCAGCCGATGTCGAACAGCTCCTCCGAGCTGCCAAGACGGTACATATCGAAGTGGAACAGGGGCAGCCGGCCCCCCTCGTACTCGTTGACAATGGTGAAGGTGGGGCTGGTGACCCGCTCGGCGATCCCCAGGCCCCGGGCCAGGCCCCGGACAAAGGCGGTTTTCCCCGCTCCCAGATCCCCGGTGAAGGCCAGCACTGCCCCCGGCTTCAGCCCTGCCGCCAGGGCCGCGCCGATCTCCTCGGTCTGCCCGGGGGAATTGGATGTGTACTCCATGCGAACACCTCGGTCACGCGCCGCCTCTGGGGCGGCAATCTGGTTTTGCGGTTATTCTACCATATCTGTTTACCAAATGCAAAAAAGATGGTAAACTAATACGATTAGATTTTTGAGAAAGGGGGGTGAGCCGCCTGAGCTGGCTGTCCGACTCCATCCGTGAGTTTTTCCGCAAGGGGGATCTGCTGCTGCTCTCCCTGTGCCTGGCCGCCAGCGGGTTTGGCCTGGTGCTCATTTTCAGCGCCACCCGCTATATCGGCGGCTACCGCAACATTATCATCCAGGCCCTGGCCATCTGCCTGGGCGTGGCGGTCTATATTCTGCTCTCTTCGGTGGATATTGAGCTGTTTACCGAGAAGTCGTGGAAGTGGATGCTGGCCTTCAACGTGGTGATCAACGGCCTTATTCTCACCCCCCTGGGGTATGAGGCGGGGGGCAACCGCAGCTGGCTGAGCATCCCCGGTTTCCCTGTCAATCTCCAGCCCGGCGAGATCGCCAAGCTCACCTTTGTGCTGCTGCTGGCCTGGCAGATCACCCGCCTGCAGGAGCGGGGGATCAGCCGCCCCTCGTCG
Organism: uncultured Oscillospiraceae bacterium; assembly: GCA_944385305.1. GTDB lineage: Bacteria > Bacillota > Clostridia > Oscillospirales > Oscillospiraceae > CALWWS01. The sequence continues at coordinate 2,592 of CALWWS010000155.1, forward strand.
GTCTTTCAGATCGCGGGGCACACCCTGGTGATGTTCGGCATCATCGCCGTCACCTCCGGGGACTTCGGCATGGGCCTGACCTATCTGTTCATTTTCGTCATCATGGCCTGGGCGGGGGGCGTGAAGAAGCGCTGGTTCCTCCTGGCGGCGGTAGTGTGCGTGGTGGGCGCCGTGGTCATCTGGCCCCGTATCAGCCACATGTACTTCGCCCAGCGCTTTGCCGTGGTTATCGACCACCTGCTGGGCAACCCGGACACCCTTTACGAGCAGACCCAGGGGGCGGGCTGGCAGCAGACCCGCAGCATCCTGGCCATCGGCAGCGGCGGACTCACCGGTATGGGCTACCTCAACGGTGTCCAGACCCAGAGCCTGTACAAACAGTCTCTCCCCGCCCGGGAGACCGACGAGATCTTCGCCGTGTGCGGCGAGGAGTTCGGCCTGGTGGGCTGTGTGCTGCTCCTGCTGCTGCTGGGGGCCATCATTTTGCGGTGCATCTGGGTGGCCCGGCGGGCCTGTTCTCCCCGGTCGGCCCTCATCGCCATGGGGTACGCCGGCATGCTGCTGGCCCAGGTGGGGGTCAATGTGGGCATGTGTCTGTACGTCTTCCCGGTGGTGGGCCTCACCCTGCCCTTTATCAGCTACGGCGGCTCCTCCATTGTCACCATGTTTGCTGCCATGGGTGTGGTGTCGGGCATCAAAATGCGATCCCTGCCCAGCTGGCTGCGGGATCGCAGCCACATTTGACCGCTAAGCGCCGCAGAGAAAACAGTACAGGGGGGCAAGGGAATCAGAGAAATTGCGCGGCGTTTCAGCATAGATAATCCTAATCATTTTGTGTGTTGCAGAGGTGTTAAATGTGAAAAGTGTCTATTGGGCATCGTTGTGTCTCTGAGTTTGCTGCTGGGCTTTACCGCCCCGGCGCTGGCCTATGACGCGGGCAGCGTCAACCAGGCCACCACCCTCTCCTGGGGCGGCAGCCGGTATTATGCCGCCGTTGACACACAGGGCAACCTGTGGATGTGGGGCGACAACATGTACGGCGAGCTGGGCTTCCTGGGCGGGAATTTGGACCGGGACGGGAATGGCCTGTACTACCAGAACGTGCCGGTGAAAGTGCTGGAGGATGTGGTCTCGGTAAGCTGCGGCTTCCACCATACCGCGGCCATCAAGAGCGACGGATCCCTGTGGGTCTGGGGCTGCAACGAGGCGGGGGAGCTGGGCCTCACCAGCACCAATGACGCCTATGTGTTTACCAATGTCGGTACATCCTATCCCATCCAGACCACCCCGGTGAAGGTGATGGACGATGTGGCCGCCACCTGCACGGGCCACGGCGTGCTGAAAAACGACGGTACGATCTGGGTATGGGGCAGCAACTATCAGGGCCTGCTGGGGGTCACCAACGCCCAGGGCGTCTATGAGAACAACGAGTTTTGGGACGCCCTCCGGGTGCCCCTGCCCGCCATCCGCCTGCCCGACGGCACCAATCCCGCCGATGTGCCCGAGATTCCCGCCGCAGGCACCGCCCGGGCCAGAACCCAGACGGTGACCATCGACGGAAAGACCGTGACCCTTCAGGCCTACGCCCTGAGCGACGGGAAGGGCGGCGAGACCAACTATGTCAAGGTGCGGGATGTGGCCCAGCTGCTCAACGGCACCGCCCAGTTCAATGTGACGTGGGATGGGATGACCAGCCTCGTTCCGGGACAGGCCTATGTCTCCAACGGCAGCGAGATGACCACCCCCTTTGCCGGGGATCGGGCCTACACCGCCTCCCGGGACTACCCCCTGGTGAGAGGGCTGGAGACCGCGATTACCTCCTTTGTCCTCAACGATGACGCGGGCAACGGGTATACCTACTACAAGCTGCGGGATCTGGGCCGGGCGCTGGGCTTCAACGTGTGGTGGGATTCCGCCCAGGGCATCTGCATCAATACAGACCAGTCCTATGTGGGGGAATACCGCCCCTGAGGCTGTAGGACTTTTTCAGAAAAAATACAATCACGGGAGCGGGCGTTTCTATGGGCCGACAGGAGCTGAAGCAGGAAAAAAAGTATATCTGTGCGGGCCTGCTGGCCCACGTGGACGCGGGCAAGACCACTCTGTCTGAGGCGCTGCTCTATCACGCCGGGCAGATCCGGAAGCTGGGCCGGGTGGACCACGGGGACGCCTTTCTGGACACGGAGAGTATGGAGCGGGAGCGGGGGATCACCATCTTCTCCAAGCAGGCCGTCCTGCCCCTGGAGGGGGCGGAGATCACCCTGCTGGACACCCCGGGCCATGTGGACTTTTCCAGCGAGATGGAGCGCACCCTCCAGGTGCTGGACTGCGCCGTGCTGGTGATCAGCGGCCCCGACGGGGTGCAGAGCCACACCCGCACCCTGTGGCGGCTGCTGGCGCGGTACGGGGTGCCCACCTTTTTGTTTATCAACAAGATGGACCTCACAAACCCCGGCCGACAGGCCATCCTGGAGCAGCTGCGCCGCCTGGACGAGGGGTGCGTGGACTTCGGCGCGCCGGAGGAGGAGCTGTGGGAGCAGGCCGCCCTGGCCGATGAGGGGGTGCTCAACCGCTACCTGGACACCGGCAGGGTGGAGGAGGAGGATCTGGCCGCCCTGGTGGGCGGCAGGAAGCTCTTTCCCTGCTACTTCGGCTCCGCCTTGAAGCTGGAGGGGGTGGGGGAGCTGGCCGCCGGTCTGGCCCGGTACACCCGCCAGCCGGAGTATGGCACGGAGATGGGGGCGCGGGTGTTCAAGATCTCCCGGGATCCCCAGGGGGCCCGGCTGACCTGGCTGAAGGTTACCGGCGGCTCCATCCGGGTGAAGATGCCCCTGGACGGGGAGGAGAAGGCGGAGCAGATCCGGGTCTACTCCGGGGCCAAATTCCGCCAGGCGGAGGAGGCCCCGGCGGGCAGCGTGTGCGCCGTGACGGGCCTGAGCTCCACCCGCCCCGGCCAGGGGCTGGGCGTGCAGCCCGACGCGCCGCCCCCCGCCCTGGCCCCCGTGCTCACCTACCAGGTGGCGCTGCCCGACGGGTGCGACCCCCACACGGCCCTGGGCAAGCTGCGCCAGCTGGAGGAGGAGGACCCCACCCTCCACGTGGTGTGGGACGGGCGGCTGCGGGAGATCCACATGCAGCTCATGGGCCAGGTGCAGATTGAGATTCTGGAGCGGCTGATCCGGGAGCGGTTCGGACTGGAGGTGTCCTTCGGCGCGGGCAGCATCGTCTACCGGGAGACCATCGCTGCCCCCGTGCTGGGCGCGGGCCACTTCGAGCCCCTGCGCCACTATGCCGAGGTACACCTGCTGCTGGAGCCGGGGGAGCGGGGCAGCGGCCTGCGCTTTGCCAGCGCCTGCCCCGATGATATGCTGGACGGGAACTGGCAGCGGCTCATCCTCACCCACCTGATGGAGAAGGAGCACCTGGGGGTGCTCACCGGCTCCCCCATCACGGATATGAAGATCACCCTTATCGCCGGGCGGGCCCACCTGAAGCACACCGAGGGGGGCGACTTCCGCCAGGCCACCTACCGGGCGGTGCGCCAGGGCCTGATGGGGGCCCAGAGCATTCTGCTGGAGCCGTGGTACGACTTTCGGCTGGAGGTGCCCGCCCCCCAGGTGGGCCGGGCCCTGTCCGATCTGCAGCAGATGGGGGCGGACGCCCAGCCGCCCCAGACCGAGGGGGAGCTGACGGTGATTTCCGGCGGCGCTCCGGTGGCCGGGCTGCGGGACTACGCCGCCCAGGTGGCGGCCTACACCCGGGGGGAGGGCAGGCTGTTCTGCACCCCCGGGGGCTACCGGCCCTGCCCCAACCAGGAGAAGGTGGCGGCGGAGATTGGCTACCAGCCCCTGCGGGATGTGGACAACCCCGCCGACTCCGTGTTCTGCGAGCACGGGGCAGGCCACACCGTCAGCTGGGAGGAGGCCCCCGCCAGGATGCACGTGCAGGTGGGGGGCAGGCGGCAGGAGGAAGAGGAGCAGACGGAGAAGCCAGCCGCCTCCTCCGCCCCGCCCCGCTCCTACGGGGAGCATCTGGAGCAGGACAAGCAGCTCCAGGCCATCTTTGAGCGTACCTACGGCCCGGTGAAGCGCCGGGACATGTTCCGCCCCGCCCCCCGGGCGGAGAAGAAGGAGGACGCCCCATCCCCCCAGCCCAAGAGCCCGCCGGTTCCCGCCGGGCCGGAGTACCTGCTGGTGGACGGGTACAACATCATCTTTGCCTGGGAGGAGCTCAAGCGGGCGGCCGGGGAGAGCCTGGACGCCGCCCGGCAGATGCTTATGGACGTGCTGAGCAACTACCAGGGCTACCGGAAGTGCCGGGTGATCCTGGTCTTTGACGCCTACAAGGTGCCCCACGGAACAGGCGAGGTGAGCCGCTACCACAACATCACCGTGGTGTACACCAAGCACGCGGAGACGGCGGACACCTACATCGAGAAGGCCACCTACCAGCTGGGCAGACAGCACCGGGTGCGGGTGGCCACCTCCGACGGGGTGGAGCAGCTGATCATTCTGGGCCACGGGGCCCTGCGCCTGTCCGCCCGGGCCTTCCGGGCGGAGGTGGATCAGGCGGGCAGCGAGATTGCCGCCATCCTGGCGCGCAACAACCGCCGGGAGAAATCCCGGCCGGTCAAGGCGGCTTTGGAGCGGGCGGAGGAAAAGGCGGGACAATAGCGCATAAACCCCCAAAATTGGCAGAGACTAATGCCACAGTCTTACCAATTGAGGAGGTTTGCGTTTTGAGACATTCAGCCCTTCTGCGCCGGGGCCTTCCCGCCCTGGCCCTGTGCGCCGCGCTGCTGGCGGCGGCCCTGCCCGCCTCGGCCTTTTTCTTTGACCGGGAGGAGGAGAGCGCCCCCGCTGTGCTCTCCTTCTCCAAAAACGGCCTGGCCGCCGACCCCATTGCCTTCACCCAGTCCGACTTCCAGGTGGAGGGGGAGGGAGCCGCCCTGGACGCCATTGTGGTGGGAGATCTGCCTGACGCGGGCGCCGGCGCCCTCACTCTGGGGGGACAGAGCGTGGCCAGCGGCGACGTGATCACCATGGACGCGGTGGACGGCCTGCGCTTTACCCCCCAGACCGACCCCGCCGTCTCCTCCACAGGCTTTACCTTTACCCCTGTGTTTGCCGACGGCAGCAGCGGAGAGGCGGCCACGGTGAGCCTCTACCTGCTCACCGAGCGCAACGAGGCCCCCACGGCCCAGGACCTGGAGATGAGCACCTATAAGAATGTGGCGGTCACCGGCCAGTTTACCGCCGTGGACCCGGAGGGGGATCTGCTCACCTTCCACATTCTCCACAAGCCCGCCCGGGGCTCGGTGACCCTCTCGGAGGACGGCAGCGCCCGGTTTGTCTACACCCCCTATGAGAACAAGACGGGCAAGGACTCCTTCACCTTTGTGGCGGTGGACGCGGTGGGCAATTCCTCCGCCCCCGCCACGGTGAAGATTAAGATTGAAAAGCCGGACACCAAGGTGACCTATGCCGACATGGAGGGCGACCCCGCCCACAAGGCGGCTATCCGCCTGGCGGAGGAGGACGTCTTTGTGGGGGAGTGCATGGGAGGCTCCTATTTCTTCTGCCCGGATCAGACGGTGAGCCGGGGGGAGTTTGTGGCCATGGCCATGCACGCCGCCGGGGTGGAGGCCCTGGAGGGGGTAGAGACCACCGGCTTTGCGGACAATGAGGCCATCCCCACCTGGGCCAGGCCCTATGTGGCCTCCGCCCTGAAGGCGGGGCTGGTGCAGGGCAGCCGGGGGGAGGACGGCCAGGTGGTCTTCCAGGCACAGTCGGCCATCACTCCCGCCGAGGCCGCCGTCTTTCTGGACCGGGTGCTCCAGCTGGCGGACGTGAGCGCCGAGAACTATGACGCCCAGGCCCCGGTGTGGGCCGCCCAGTCGGTGGCCAACCTGGCGGACAGCGGCGTGATGGGCGGCCAGGGGGATTTGGAGCAGGCCATGACCCGGGGAGAGGCCGCCCAGATGCTCTGCTCCGCCCTGGAGCTGATGGAAAGCCAGGAGGACGGCTGGTTTATCTGGTAAAGACACAGCGGGGCGCACGGCATTTGCCGTGCGCCCCGCTGATCTTGAGGAAAAGCCTGGATCGGGAGTTGAGTATACCAGGCATTTGTGGTATAATGTACAGCCAGCGCGTATTATGAGGTATCAAGCGCTGTGATGAGGTGTGTTATGAAAGTAGTAGTGTTGGCCGGGGGCCTCTCCCCGGAGCGGAATGTCTCTCTCTCCACTGGCACCATGGTGACCGAGGCCCTGCGGGGGCTGGGCCACCGGGCGGCCCTGGTGGATATGTTTTTCGGACTGGAGGAGGTGGACGGCCCCCTGGAGGCGGCCTTTGACGCCCCCCTGCCCGACATGGCAAAGAAGGTGAGCCCCCAGGCTCCCGACCTGGAGAAGGTGCGGGAGAGCCGGAGGGACCAGAGCGCCAGCCTCTTCGGCCCCCGGGTGCTGGAGCTGTGCGCCATGGCCGACGTGGTCTTTCTCGCCCTCCACGGCGCCTGCGGGGAGGACGGCCGGGTGCAGGCCGCCCTGGAGCTGCTGGGCATCCCCTACACCGGGGCGGGCTATCTGGGCAGCGCCATCGCCATGGACAAGGATCTCACCAAGCGCATGGTGGCCGATGTGGTGTCCACCCCCGGCTGGAAGACGGTGTGCTGCACCCCGGAGAATATCGACCAGCTGGTGGAGAGCGCCCGGCTGCCCCTGGTGGTCAAGCCGGTGGCCAGCGGCTCCTCCATCGGGGTGTCCATCGCCCACACCAGCCAGGAGCTGCGCCAGGCCCTGGAGGGCAGCATGGCCCAGGGAGGGCGCACCGTGCTGGAGCAGTATGTGAAGGGCCGGGAGCTCCAGGTGGGCATCCTGGAGGACGCCGCCCTGCCTTCCATTGAGATCATCCCCAAGCAGGGCTTTTACGACTATGAGAACAAGTACCAGCCCGGCGCCGCCCTGGAGGTGTGCCCGGCGGAGGTCTCCCCCCAGGTGGAGGAGAAGCTGCGGGCGGCCGCCCTGCGGGTGTACCGCGCCCTGGGGCTGAGCGTGTACTCCCGGGCGGACTTCATTCTGGACGGGGACGGGGAGATCTGGTTTTTGGAGATCAACACCCTGCCCGGCATGACCCCCACCAGCCTGCTGCCCCAGGAGGCGGCGGCGGTGGGAATTGGCTACAGCGCACTGGTGGAGCGCATTGTCAACGCCTCGCTGCAGGCCAGAAAACAGGGGAGATAAGGGGAGAGGAGCTTCACAATGGAGCCGATGACCATACGGGAAATGATGCAGGCCGTGGGGGGCCGGATGCTGGGCGACTTCGGGGATATTGACCGAAAGATCGGCCGGGTGGAGACGGACAGCCGAACCATCCACCCCGACTCCCTGTTCATCCCCCTGGTGGGGGAGCGCTTTGACGGCCACGCCTACATCAACGCCGCCCTGGAGGGGGGCGCCGCGGGGTGCTTCACCCAGCGGGAGCGGGAGAGCTATCTCCCCGGCAAGTTCTACATCAAGGTGGACTCCACCCAGCGGGCCCTGCGGGATCTGGCCCGCTACTATAAAAAGAAGTTCCCCATCCCCGTGGTGGCCCTGACCGGGTCGGTGGGCAAGACCACCACCAAGGACATGGTGGCCGCCGTGCTGGGGGAGAAGTACCAGGTGCTCAAGACCGAGGGCAACCTGAACAACGAGGTGGGGGTACCCCTCACCCTGCTGCGCCTGAACAGCTCCCACCAGATCGCCGTGCTGGAGCTGGGGATGAATCACGCCGGGGAGATGGACTATCTCTCCGCCATGGTGGAGCCCGACGTGGTGCTCATGACCAACATCGGGGACTCCCACATTGAGAACTTCGGCACCCGGGAGAAGATCCTGGAGGCCAAGAGCGAGATCTTCCACCACGCCAGGCCGGACGCCTTTGTGGTGCTCAACGGGGACGACCCCCTGCTCCGGGCCAAGGCGGCGGAGCTGCCCTACCGGCATGTGCTGGTGGGGGCCGGCCCGGGGCTGCCCTACCGGGCGAGGGAGCTGGAGAGCGACGGAAAGAGCCGCCTCACCTGCCAGGTGGACACCCCCGCAGGGAGCTTCCCGGTGGAGATCCCCGCCCTGGGGGAGCCCATGATCTACCCCGTGCTCATGGCGGCGGCGGTGGGGGAGCACTTCGGCATGAGCCGGGAGGAGATTGCCTCCGGCGTGCTCCGCTTCGCCCCCACCAAGATGCGCATGAATATTCTCCACCGCAAGCAGGACATCATTATCCTCAACGACACCTACAACGCCAACCCCCAGTCCATGCGGGCGGCGGTGGAGGTGCTCTCCACCACCAAGGGGGAGTACAAGGTGGCCGTGCTGGGGGATATGCTGGAGCT
>CALWWS010000156.1 GCA_944385305.1 uncultured Oscillospiraceae bacterium
CCGGGTCGGTGATGTCGGACACCACATAGGGCTGCATCAAATGGCCGCCGTTGATGACGGCGGAGGCGGCGGTGATCAGCTGGATGGGGGTGACGTTGAAGCGCTGGCCGAAGGAGGCGGTGGCCAGAGAGGTCTCGCCGTAAGGGCCGGTGAACCAGTCCCGGCTCCACACCAGGGAAGTATTGTCCGCCTCGCCCTGCATGTCGATGCCCGTCTTGCCGATCATGCCGAAGTTCTCCAGGTAGTCGTAGAACTTCTCCGCCCCCAGCCGCTGGCCGATGGCAATAAAGGCGGGGTTGCAGGAGTTGCCCACCGCGGTGGCCAGATCCTGATCCCCGTGGCCCTCCCGCTTGGAGCAGCGGATGGTGTAGTCTGCCACCGTCACGCTGCCCGAGCAATAGAAGTGGTCGCTCTCATTCACCACGCCCTCCTCCAGGGCGGCGGCCAGCACCATGGATTTAAAGGTGGAGCCCGGCTCGTAGGTATCCACAATGGCCTTGTTGCGCCATTGGTAGTTCTGCATCTGGCCCAGGGCCTCCTGGTAGGCCTCCTCGCTGGCAGAGGGGTCGTTTTTCACAGTCTCCAAATAGGCGGCCAGCACCGGATCGGTCACCCCCCAGGGATCGTTGAGGTCGTAGGTGGGGGAGTTGGCCCAGGCCAGAATGGCGCCGGTGTTGGGGTCCATGGCGATGGCAAAGCCGCCGTCCTGGACTTCAAACATCTCCACCCCCTTCTCCAGAATCCGCTCACAGTAGTACTGGATGGTGGTGTCAATGGTCAGGGTCAGATCGTTGCCGTCCAGGGCGTCGTAGTACTCCTCAAAGCGGTAGAGCATCTCGGTGCCCTTGCCGTTTTTGGCGGTGACCACCCGGCCGGTCTCGCCGGCCAGCTCCTCCTCATAGATGGCCTCCATGCCGTAGGCGCCCTTGCCGTCGCTGTTGAAATTCACCCAGCCGATAACCTGGGCGGCCAGGCTGTTATAGGGGTAGTAGCGCTTGGTGGTGGGCATGAGGTAGATGCCGTGCTGCAGGTTGTTCTCCGTGATAAACTCCCGCACCGCGTCCGACTCCTCCTGCTCCACCCGCCACTTGATCATCTCATACTGGGAGTTGGTCTTGGCCAGGCGTTTGAGGATGTCCTCCTCGTCCAGGTCCAGTATCTGGGCCAGGCTGGAGGCAATGAACTCGTTGGTGGGTTCGGGGTAGTCGGGGCCGTCCTCACCGTCCTCCGCGGCCTCCTCCACCTTCTCCCGATAGCTCTCCTGGGTCTCCACAATGTCCTTGGGGGAGAGCTGCACGTTGTACACCGTGGCGCTCATGGCCAGGGGGGTGCCCTTGCTGTCATAGATGGTGCCCCGGTTGGCCGATACGGTGGCGTCCCGGGTCTGCTGATCCAAGGCCCTGGCGGTGTACTCGTCGTACTTTACAATCTGGATCTCGTAGAGCTTTGCCAGCAGGGGGACAAAAGCGACCACGCCGAAGATAACCATCAGGCACAGGGTGCGCACCAGAATGGTGCGGTTTGCCCGGTGGTCCGGCTGCTGCCGGATCTCTCTGTTTACCCTTCTGCGCGCCATGGCGGGTTCACCTCACTAGGGAAATATCGCAGGAGGGCGTAAGAAAACTGCTTTTCTTACGCCCTCTCCATGGAAGGCCGCCCTCCGGCAGCCCGTTTTTTCTGTTTTGGGTCTGCAAATGAGTATATGGCTGTCTCTAGCGGAGATATTCCACAATCCGGGTAAAAATGGTCTTGACGCTGTCCACCGCCCCGGCCACGCCCCCGGTGGTCTCCTCCTGCTGGAACTGGGTCACGGTGTCCGGTTCAGAGAGATCCACATAGTAGACCTGGCTGCTCTGGGGCTTGACCATCCCCTGGGCGGTGACCTGTTCCTCAATGGTGCCCAGGTCGTAGGCCAGCTCGTACTGGGCCCGCAGCTTGGCCTCCTCGGTCTTGAGGGTAGTCATCTGGCTGTTGAGCTCCACCACGCTCTCCGAGATGGTGGTAAGCTGCACATAGCTAAACAGCAGCAGCACGGCGAACACGCCCACGGCCAAAAAGCCCACCACGGCGAAGACAGAGACCTGACCGGCAGGACGTACCTGCACCCGGGGGCGTACCACCGCCCGCTGGCGGGGCCGTACCTGGGGGCGGGGCTGGAGAACCTGCTGCTCCTCCAACTGGCGCACCGCAGAGCCGTCATAGGCTCTGTAGGGCACCTTTCCATAGGAGGCAGGTGCGCGATATCTGTCCCGTGCCTTGGCCGCAGTTGCCATAATTGTGTTCACTCCGTTTCTCTTTCGTATCCCGCGCCGGGCATCACAGCTTCTCCGCCACCCGCAGCTTGGCGCTGCGGGCGCGTGAGTTCTCCGCCAGCTCCGCCTCGCCGGCCACAATGGGCTTGCGGGTAATAAGCCTGACCGCCGGCTTTTTTCCACACACACACCGGGAAGTCCGGCGGACAGGTACATCCCCTGGCCCATGCCGCCAACCCGTTTTTCACAATTCGATCCTCCAGGGAGTGGAAGGAGATGATGGCCAGCCGCCCTCCCGGATTGAGCCGGGGCACCGCCTGCTGCACCATCCGATCCACCGCCGCCAGCTCGTCATTCACCGCAATGCGGATGGCCTGGAAGCACCGCTTGGCGGGGTGCTGCTTCTCCCGCAGGGCGGCGGCGGGCATGGCAGACTTGATGATATCCACCAGCTCCAGGGTGGTCTCCACCGGCCCTTTGTCCCTGGCCCGGACGATGGCCGCCGCAATGGCGGAGGCATACCGCTCCTCTCCGTACTGGTGGAAAATGCGCCGCAGCTCCTCCTGGGGCCACTCATTTACCACCGCCCGGGCCGTCAGGGTATCGGTCACATCCATACGCATGTCCAGCGGAGCGTCCGCCATGTAGGAAAAGCCCCGGGACGGATCGTCCAGCTGTGGGGAGGACACACCCAGGTCAAAGAGCATGCCGTCCACTCCGGCAATCCCCAGGCTGTCCAGCACTTCCTCCAGCCACGCAAAGTTTCCGTGCACCAGACTCACCCGGTCCAGGTAGGGGGCCAGCTTCTCCCGGGCCTCCTCCAGGGCGGTCAAATCCCGGTCGATGCAGATCAGATGCCCGCCCGCCAGACGCCTGGCAATCTCAGCAGAGTGGCCCGCCCGGCCCAGAGTGCCGTCCAAATAAATGCCGTCAGGCCTGATCCGCAGGGCCTGGATGCACTCGTCCAGCAGAACCGGACGGTGGGAAAAAACCTGCTCTCCCATCTCAGAAGCCCAGCGCCTGCATGCAGGCCGACATCTTCTCCGGCGTCATCTCCTCGTCCTCCTGGGCCTGCCAGGCGGACTTGCTCCACACCTCCGCCCGGTCGTGGACGCCGATGATCACGGCCTCCTTGTCCAAAGCGGCGTATTTGCGCAGCTTCTGGGGGATAACAATGCGCCCCTGGCTGTCCAGCTCACAGCGGGCAGCGTTTGCAAAGAGGGGCCGCATGGCCTTTGACTGACTCATGGGCAAAGAGGCGAACTTCTCGGTAAAGCGATCCCAGGTGGCCTGGGGATAGATGGCCAGGCAGGCGTCCACACCCATGGCAAGGTAAAAGACTTCGCCCAGCTCCTCCCGCAGCTTGGCGGGAATGAACAGCCGGCCCTTGGCGTCTATGGTGTGTTCATAGGTGCCGGTCAACCTGCTCACTCCCCCACTTTACTGTTTGATTCTGTCCTTTTAAACCACTTTGCCCCACTAGCACTTATCAGTATACTTTCTTTGTAACAGAATTGCAATAGTTTTTTCCTATTTTTTTATGAAAAAACACCGGCCTTTTTCTCCAAATTACTCCTTTTTCAGAACAAAACATATGTTCGATTACAGTTTGTTACCTGTTTGCACCTGGCAGAGCCAAACCCTGTGTCTCATTTGGCCGCACACCCCCACATTTTGTGCCCAAACAAAAAAAGAGCGGAACCGGTATGCTATACCGGTTCCGCTCTTGGGTCTTCTCTTACTGCTCCTCCGCCTCGGCGTCGTAGGGCTGCCGCCCGCCGCCCGCGGCGGCGCTCCCTGCCAGGGCACGGAAGCGGGCGCGGGACTTCTTGATCTCGTCGTAGGCCTCGGCCACCGCCTCCTCTGTGCGGCGCAGGGCGTCCTCACAGTAGTCGTTGGCCGCCTTGCGCAGCTCCCGGCTGCGCTCTTCAGCGGTGCGGATCATCTCGTTGCCCTTCTGTCTGGCCTGGGCCAGCAACTCATCCTCGGCCACCATTTGCTTGGCCTGCTCCTCCGCCTGCTTGCGGATGAGCTCCCCCTCCCGCTTGGCGGAGGCAATGTACTCCGCCCGGGCGGCGATGAGCTTTTTGGCCTCGGCCAGCTCCATGGGGAACTGCCCCCGGATCTCGTCCACCAGATCCAGGGCCTTGTCCCGCTCGATGACGCACTTGTCGCTGGAGAGGGGCATATTCTTGGCCTCATCAATCATTTCAAAGAGCATGTCCAGTAATTCTTCCACGCCGGTGGCCATCAGCCATCCCTCCTGTTCTTCATCTTTTCCGTTACATCCTCAATAATCTCCCGGGGTACAAAGTCCGTCAGATCTGCCCCGTAGCGGGCCATCTCCTTGACCACGCTGGAGCTGACATAGGTATACTTGGCGCTGGAGGGGAGAAACATGGTCTCCAGCCTGGGGTTTAGCTTGCGGTTGATGAGGGCCATCTGCAGCTCGTTTTCGTAGTCGGATACTGCCCGCAGGCCCTTGATCAGCGTGCACGCCTTTTTCTGCCGGGCATACTCGGCCAGCAGGGTGGTGGAGCAGTCCACCTCCACATTGGGCAGCTTGGCCACCACACGGCGGATGAGCTCTACCCGCTCCTCGGGGGAAAACAGCTCCCGGTTGCGCTTTTCCGAATTGACCATCACGCAGACAATCAGCTTGTCAAAGCACACCGCCGCCCGCTTGATGATGTTCAGGTGCCCCAGGGTGATGGGGTCAAAGCTGCCGGGGTAAATGGCGATCTTCAAGGGCTGTCACATCCTTGCGTACTGCCCCGTCAGACCGCGCGGCGGTACAGAGTAATTTTAATCTTTCCGTAGCGGTACTCCCGGCCCATCTCATAGGGGGCGGGAAGGGCGGGCAGCACGCTGTCCGCCGTACTTTCGCAGACTATTATACCATTTCCTGTCACAATGTCAATCTTGGCGATGGTCTCCAGGGCTTTTTCCAGCAGACCAGTGCCGTAAGGCGGGTCCAGAAAGACCAGATCGAACTTCTCCCGACAGCCGGTAAGGAAGGCCAGATAGTCCCCCTGCACCACCTGGGCGCTCCCATCCAGCCTGGTGTGAGCCAGGTTCTCCCGCACCACCACCGCCGCCTCCCGGCGCACGTCCACGAAGGTGCAGTGCTCCGCTCCCCGGGAGAGGGCCTCAATGCCCATCTGTCCGGTGCCTGCGAAAAGGTCCAGGGCCCGCCGCCCCTCCACATCAAACTGGATGATGTTGAACACGGACTCCTTCACCTTGTCTGTGGTGGGCCGGGTCTCCAGTCCGGGCAGCTCCTTGAGCCTGCGCCCCCGGGCTATGCCGGTAATCACTCTCATTGCTTGTCCTGCTCCTCTCGGAAATAGTCGTATATCGCTCTGGCTGTGTTTTGTGGCACAACCCGCTCCAGCTCCTCCAGGGGGGCCTGCCTGATCCGCTTGACGCTCTTAAAGTGTTTGAGCAGCGCACAGCGCCGCTTCTCGCCCACCCCCGGTATCTTATCCAGGGCGGAGCCTTTCATCCGCTGGGCCTGCTGCTGGCGGTGAAACTCGATGGCAAAGCGGTGGGTCTCCTCCTGAATCTGTCCCACCAGGGCGAACAGGGCCTGATTACCCTGGATGCCAATCTCCCGCCCGTCGGGGTGGGCCAGGGCCCGGGTGCGGTGGCGGTCATCCTTCACCATGCCGAACGCCGGGATGGACAGCCCCAGCTCCTCCAGCACCCCCGCCGCCACCCGGGCGTGGTTGGCGCCCCCGTCGATGAGCAGCAGCTGGGGCAGCTGGTCAAATTTCTCGTCGCCGTCCAGATAGCGGGCAAAGCGCCGGCGCAGCACCTGGGCCATGGAGGCGTAGTCGTCGGGACCATCCAAATCCTTGATCTTGAAACGGCGGTAGTCCCGCTTCAGGGGCCGGGCATTCACATAGACCACCATGGAGGCCACAATGTCGTCCGCCCCCTGGTTGGAGATGTCGTAGGACTCAATCCGGCGGGGCGGCCCCTCCAGGGCCAGCAGCCTGCCCAGCATCTCCAGCAGCTTGCTCTGCCGCTCCTCCCGCCCGGTCCAGCACTCCACCTCCTCCACCGCGTTGCGGTCGGCCAGGCGGATGAGATCCATCTTGGCCCCCCGCTGGGGGGTAATCAGGTTCACCCGGTATCCCGCCGCCTCGCTGAGCATGCGGGCCAGGGGAACCTCGTCCTCAATCTCACAGGGCAGCAGGATCTGCCGGGGCAGGCGGCCCCGGGGACCGTAGTACTGCCGCACCAGAGCGGAGACAATCTCCTCCGGCCTGTCCTCCATGGGCCGCTCCAGCAGCTCCCAATCCTTGGCGGCCAGCTCGCCCTCCACGTAGTGGAGCACCACAAAGCAGCTCTTGGCCTGCCCGGCGTGGAAGCCCACCACGTCGGTATCTGCCAGGCTGCCCGCCACCACCTTCTGCCGCTTGCCCAGCAGCTCAATGGCCTTGTACCGATCCCGCAGCATGGCGGCCTGCTCAAAGCGCAGCTCCTCCGCCGCCCGCTCCATCTCGGCCAGCAGCTCCTCCCCCACCTCCTGAAACTTGCCCTCCAGCAGGCGCACCGCCTGGTCAATGGCCTCCCGGTGGCGGGCGGGGTCCATCTCCGCCCGGCAGTAGCCGTCGCACTGGCCCATGTGGTAGTTCAGGCAGGGGCG
>CALWWS010000157.1 GCA_944385305.1 uncultured Oscillospiraceae bacterium
AACCGGCTGCTGATTGCGGTGGCCCAGTCCTATCTGACAAAGCTCTCCTCCTTCCTCCAGGGGGAGCAGTTTGTCGTGCTGATCACCGACGCTGCGGGCATTGTGCTGGATGTGGCGGGGGGAACCTGCAACTTTATGAGCGAGAGCAAGGTCCAGACCTACATGCACGCCGGGGCCAGCCGGAATGAAAACTATGCGGGGACCAACGCCACGGGCACCTGCCTGATACTGGATCGACCCCTTCAAATCCGGGGGGCGGAGCACTTCATCAAGGCCCACCATATCTTCACCTGCTCGGCGGCCCCCATTCACGACCACGATGGGCGGATCATCGGCTGCCTGAGCGTTCTGGGGCCTGTGCAGGCCCACTACAAGCACACCCTGGGCATGGTGGTGGCCGCGGCGGACGGGATTGAGAAGGAGTTTAAGCTGCGCCAGGCATACAGGCAGACGGAGCTGGTCAACAGCCAGCTCAGCCGTACCCTGCAGGCCCTCTCCACCGGCGTGATTATGACCGATCCCACGGGCGTGATCGTCCAGTTCAATGAGTACGCCTGCAAGATCCTGCGCCAGAGCAGGCAGAACCTGGCGGGAAAGCACCTGGCGGAGTACATGCGCACCGAGGCCCCCGACCCCAATCTGGAGCGGCTGGAAAACGAGTTTTACAATCGGGAGACGACCGTGCTGCTCAAGTCGGGGGAGAGCCTCTCCATCTCCCTGACGGCCTGCATCATCCGGGGCAGCGACCGGCGGGCGGGGACGGTATTTATGTTTGACCGCACCCGGAACATCAACCGGGTGGTCAGCCAGCGCAGCGGCTTTACCGCCCGATACACCTTTGACGATCTGATCGGGGAGTCCCCCGAGATGATCCAGGCCAAGGCCATCAGCCGCCTGGCGGCGGAGCGGGACTCCACCGTGCTCATCCTGGGGGAGAGCGGCACGGGCAAGGAGCTGTTTGCCCAGGCCATCCACAATGCCAGCGCCAGGGCCTCCGGCCCCTTTATCGCCATCAACTGCGGCGCCCTCCCCCAGGGGCTGATTGAAAGCGAGATGTTCGGCTATGTGAGCGGGGCGTTCACCGGGGCCTCCAAGGAGGGCCAGCCGGGCAAATTTGAGCTGGCCGATCACGGAACCATCTTTCTCGATGAGATTGGGGACATGCCCCTGGCCTCCCAGGCGGCGTTGCTGCGGGTGCTCCAGCTCAAGGAGATTGTGCGCATCGGCGGCAAGAAGAGCATCCCTGTGGATGTGCGCATTATCGCGGCCACCAACCGGGATCTGGCGGGAAAAATCCAGGACAAGACCTTCCGGGGTGATCTCTTTTACCGCCTGAACGTCTTTCCCATCAAGCTGCCCGCCCTGCGCAGCCGGGGCGGCGATATTCGGCTGCTGGCCGAGCATTTTCTCCTCCAGGGCAGAGCCAGCGGCTTTCAGGCCCAGGAGCTGACGGAGCAGGCTATGGCCCTTCTGGAGCGGTACAGCTGGCCGGGCAATGTGCGGGAACTGCAGAATGTGATGGAGCGGGCCATGAACATCGCCTCCTCCACGCAGATTACGCCGGCCCAGCTGCCGGATGAAATTCGCCTGACTTCCCTTCCCGAGCCGCCGGCGCAGCGTGAGCCGGACAGACCGGCCTCCGCCTGGAGCATTGAGAGCCGCATCGAGCAGCTGAAGGGGAGCGAGGGGGAGATGATCCATCTGGCCCTCCAGCGCACCGGAGGGAATGTGTCCCGGGCCTCTCAGCTGCTGGGGATTCCCCGCAAGACCCTCTACCGGAAAATCCAGGCCTGCGGAATTGACGTCTCCCGCTACCGTTTTGACGGGTAGGCCGCAGAAAAGCGCGCCCCCGCCGCCCTGTTTGGGCGGCGGGGGCGCGCTTTATTGAGGGGGGAGACTACAGGATAATGTTGATCTGTTTTCCTTCCATCCATTTGGCCAGGTTGTCGAACAAAATGCTGCACCGGGCCTCCAGGGACTGCTGGGAGGAGAAGGCGATATGGGGCGTGACAATGGTGTTCCGGCTGTGGAGAAGGGGGTGATGGAGGGGGAGGGGGGGTTCCCCCTCAAACACATCAATCCCAGCGCCGCCCAGATAGCCGCTGTTGAGCGCTTCGGCCAGGGCCAGGGAGTCCACCACCGGGCCGCGGGCGGCGTTGATCAGAATGGCGCCCGGCTTCATTCCCGCAATCGTTTTTTGATTGATCAGCCCTGCGGAATCCTGGTTCAGGGGACAGTGGAGGCTGACAATATCAGACTGGGCCAGAAGAGTCTCCAGGGGTACAAACTCGATGAAATCCGGCTCGATCCCCAGCACATGGCGGCGGTAGCCCAGCACATGGCAGCCAAAGGCCCGGCAGAGCATGGCGGTCCGGCGGCCAATGGCCCCGGTGCCGATAATGCCCACCGTCTTGCCCTGAAGCTCGCTGCCCAGCAGGCCTGCCCCGGTTTCTCCGGCCCGGCAGCGCTCCTCCATCTGGGGGACGCGGCGCAGCAGGGAGAGCATCATGCACACAGTCAGCTCGGCCACCGCCTGGGTGGCATAGCCTGCGGCGTTGGAGACCCGGATGCCCCGGGCCCTGGCGGCCTCCAGATCCACGTGATCCACGCCGGTGAAGGCCACGTCGATAAACTTCAGGTTGGGGCAGGCGTCGATAACCTCTCCCCGCAGGGGCATGTTGGCGATCAGAATGACGTCCGCATCCGCCGCCCGGGCGATCTGCACATTGGGGTCAGGGTCTCTGGGAAAGGAGGCAAAGGTATGCCCCCCGTTCAGCAGCGGCCTGACATGGGCCTCCAGCACATGGTCCGGTACGCCCAGAGATTCCAGCAATACAATTTTCATTGGGGGCCTCCCAGGTAATAGGTGTAGAGGGCGGCGCGGAATTTATGTAGTCTCCTGCTGGAGCTTCTGCTGGGCGGCGGCGGGCTTTTTCCACATGAGCAGGAAAATGACGGAAAATACAATCTCCAGCACACACACAGCCAGCAGGGGAATGCTGGTGCTTGCCCAGCCGCCTTTTTCCGCGGCGGCGCTTACAATGGGCACGCTGATGACCGAGCCCACAAAGTAGAAGCAGTTGACGATTCCAACCGTGTGCGTCCGCAGGGAGGGCTTGGCGGCAACCACGGCGGGCATGGTGAAGATGGAGTTGAGCAGCAGGCTGGCGATAAGGGCGCTGAAGAGGGGGTGGAGAATGTACGTCCCCGGAACCAGCCGGTACATCCAGGCCATAACTGCGGTGGCGGCAATGGCGGAGATGAGGATCACCCTGGCGGTGTTGCGGAATTTGGAGACGATAAAGCCCGAGGCCAGCAGAGTAAAGATGTTGTAGATGCCGAACATGCTGCTGTAGAAGTCCGCGTCGCCGGCGGGGACATTGTAGAGGTTGATGTAGATCTGGGCATACAGGTTCAGGAAGGTATACAGCATAACGGCGGCCAGCAGGATCATAATACCCGCCAGAATGGTCCGTTTGTTGCAGAAGGCCTGCGCCAGAGACCCGGCATGTTCCTCCGCCCCGGCAGCCTCGTCGGCCGGCTCCTCCTTGGGGGTTTTAACCATGGTGACGTACAGCACCAGGCTGATCACCGCCAGAATTATGCCGATGAGCCAAAGGGATTTCCAGCCGCCCCGGGCTGTAATGGGCGCAGCGATCTGGAAGCTGATAGCCTGGCCGATGGTGGTGGTGCACAGAATCAGGCCCACGGGAATTCCCATCTCGTGGGGCTTAAACCACTTGCCCACCAGCACCATCTCCAGGAAAATCATGCCGGAAAAGCTGATCCCCTCCAGCACCCGGCTGAACAGAAGCACCGGATAATTGGGGGCAAAGGTCCCGATTACACTGCCGGCCACCAGGCAGAGCATCAGAAAAATGCCGAATTTCTTGGGGCCGGCCTTGTTGAGCAGGGTGGAGCAGGGGAGGGACAAAATCACTCCCGCCACGGTAAACACGGAGATCAGCCAGCTCAGCTGAGAGCTGCCGATTTGAAATGTCTCGCCCAAAGTGCCCATGATGGGTGGCACCTTAAACATGTTGATGCCGATAAAGGTACAGATGATAAACAGGGCGGCGAAGCTCAGCCAACGACCCTTCACAGATATCTCCTCCATTCTCTCATAAAATTCGGGGGCAAGGCCGCCAAGCTGGCCGCCGCGCCGTTTTGACCAGTGTTATTTTTTAAGCAGATCCAGGGTGTCCTTCATCACAAACT
Organism: uncultured Oscillospiraceae bacterium; assembly: GCA_944385305.1. GTDB lineage: Bacteria > Bacillota > Clostridia > Oscillospirales > Oscillospiraceae > CALWWS01. The sequence continues at coordinate 4,219 of CALWWS010000157.1, forward strand.
CGGCAAAGTGGTCGTATACCTTCTCGCCGGTCTCCACCGTGGCCGCATTGGGATCGCCGAAATAGCCCTGGGGAGCGCCCAGGTCAATAAAGTTGTCCAGCCCGGCGGCCAGCTTCTCGCCGAAATTCTCCGCCCAGTTGGGGGTAAGCTGGCGCATGGCCTGCTCATCCACCAGCTCGGGATACTTCATCATAATCAGGGCGGTCTCCCACTCGCCGGCATGGATATCATCCTCCGGGCGGGCGCACTTCATCACATGCAGGCAGGAGGACATGCCGCCCCACAGCCAGTCGGGGATGACGGTGTGCAGCTTGCTGTTTTTCGCCTCTGCCCGGCGGGCGCCCTCCTGGATGGCTTCCCGGTTTCTCGGCTCGCCGTGACCGTTGACAATGACGATATGGGTGAAATTCCACTTGGCCAGGCCCAGGCAGATGTCCTCTATAATTCCGGAAACCGTCTCCGGACGCAGGGTGATTGTGCCGTCCAGCACGCTGGCGTGGTCCGCCAGACAGTAGTTGACCGGCGGGGCAATTACGGCCTCAATGCCCTTTTCCCGAAGCTTTACCGCTGCCCGCTCCACCATTTCAACAGCGCTGACAACGTCAGTCATCAGGGGAAGATGGGGACCGTGCACCTCCACCGGCCCTATGGGAAGCATTGCCAGGCTGGTCTTTTTTTCCATCTCTTTTACCTGGATGGTGTTCATATGACCCAAATAATTCAGTTTCATACTCTCCGCCTTTCTGGCCATAAGGAGCCGGAATATCCGCAGGTTTACCTCATGGCGCGACATATAATTTGTTTGTGGGACTCCATGGGGAAACGAGTTGGCTTTGCGAAGCGCTTCATGCCGTTTGAAAAAGCAAGCGGCATGCCAAATCGGTAAATTGCTCTGTTTGGCCGTCTGAACGGGGGCTGCAGGGCATATTCCTCCGGAAAAGGCGGACCGGCGAGAGCAAAACTGTGTCATATTTGCCCAACATTGACCGCCGCCTGGCCAATGTTGAGACATCCTCCAGGCGGCGCAGGCTTCCCCTCCGGGAGGGTTCGGCGGGAGAAGCGCGCTCTGACCGATAAAATAAGTCGGAGCAAGCGATATGACGCCTGCTCCGACGTGGTGCGCCTGAAGGGACTCGAACCCGCACGCATTGCTGCACGAGAACCTAAATCTCGCATGTCTACCAATTCCATCACAGGCGCGTACTCTCTTTTTCTCTGACGGCCGGGTCCGGATCCGTGCCGGCAGGGACGAGGTTAAGTTTATCATCGCCGCCCGCAATTGTCAATT
>CALWWS010000158.1 GCA_944385305.1 uncultured Oscillospiraceae bacterium
CCGAGTGTGGACATCATGCTCCCCAGCAGCACCCGCCCCACCTGGAACACGCCCCACTCCAGGCTGCTGCGCACCCCGATGCCAAGGATGGAGCCCATGAGGGGCAGGTCAAATCGAAAGCGCAGCAGGTGCTCCACGTGGATCACGCTGTGCCGGTTGTGGAGCAGGCCCAGGATGAGTATGGCCGCCACCGCCCGGGAGAGCAGGGAGGAGAGGGCCACCCCATCCACCCCCCGGTGAAAGCCATAGACAAATATGGCATTGCCGGCAATATTCAAAGCGTTCATCAGGGCGGAGACGTACATGGGCAGCCTGGAATTGCCCATAGCCCGGAAGAGGGAGGCTGCCCCGCTGTACACGGCAATAAACGGGTAGGACCAGGCGGAGATGGTGAAATAAACGACCGCGCCCTCCATGACGGCGGGCTCCACGCTGCCGAAGAGCAGGTGCAGCAGGGGGCGGCAGAAGAGGAGGACCAGGGCCATGACGATCAGGGAGATGGCGGTAATGATGTAGATGAGCTGGTTGGCCGAGTGGCCGGCCCGCTTCAGGTCACCGGCTCCGATGGCTTGAGCAGTCACCACCGCTCCCCCCGTGGCCAGGGAGGAGAACACCGTGAGGATGAGTACGTTGATGAGATCCACCAGGGCCACAGAGGACACAGCAGCCTCTCCCGCAGAGGAGACCATGGCGATGTCGGCCATGCCCACCATGACAGCTAAAAATTGCTCGATCACCAGTGGAATGATCAGTTTTTTTAAGGCGCTGTTGGAAAACTGCAAGGAGATACCCCCTAAAAATAACCTGATTACCGGAGGGAGTATACGCCAAAATCAGGCATTTTGCAACCCGGAGGACCCTTGCCTTTTCCCACTGGAACGGGTATAATACCACAGCGTAGAGACCACTCCTGTGTGCTGAGGAGGCGCCGAAATGGAAAAAATAACCATGACCGTCCCCCTGGTGGAAATGGACGGGGACGAGATGACCCGGATTTTATGGCAGCAGATCAAAGAGGAGCTGCTGCTGCCTTATATTGACTTGAAGACTGATTATTACGACCTGGGCCTGCCCAACCGGGAGGCCACCGGCGACCAGGTGACGGAGGACGCCGCCCACGCCGTCCAGAAGTACGGGGTGGGGGTCAAGTGCGCCACCATCACCCCCAACGCCCAGCGGATGGCCGAGTACAACCTGAGCGAGATGTGGAAATCCCCCAACGGCACCATCCGGGCCATCCTGGACGGTACGGTGTTCCGCGCCCCCATCATGGTCAGGGGCATCTCTCCGGTGGTGAAGAACTGGGAAAAGCCCATCACCATCGCCCGCCATGCCTACGGGGACGTGTACCGGGCGGTGGAGTACCGGGTGCCCGGTCCGGGGCTGGCCGAGCTGGTGTTCACCGGGGCGGACGGCCAGAGCTCCCGCCAGACCATTTTCCAGTTTGAGGGCCCCGGCGTCATCCAGGGGCAGCACAACAAGGATGACTCCATCCGATCCTTTGCCCATGCCTGCTTCCAGTATGCCGTGGACACCCGGCAGGATCTGTGGTTTTCCACCAAAGACACCATTTCCAAGCGGTATGACCACGTGTTCAAGGATATTTTTGATGAGATCTACCAGGAGGAGTACCGGGAGAAGTTTGAGGCACTGGGCATCACCTACTTCTATACCCTTATCGATGACGCGGTGGCTCGGGCCATCCGCTCCAAGGGCGGGTTTATCTGGGCCTGCAAGAATTACGACGGCGATGTGATGAGCGACATGGTCTCCACCGCCTTCGGCTCCCTGGCCATGATGACATCGGTGCTGGTCTCTCCCGATGGCAAGTATGAGTACGAGGCGGCCCACGGCACCGTGACCCAGCACTACTACCGCTATGTGCGGGGGGAGAACCCCTCCACCAACCCCGTAGCCACTCTGTTCGCGTGGACGGGCGCGCTGGCCAAGCGGGGAGAGCTGGACGGCAATGAGGCCCTCTCCCGCTTTGCAGGAAAACTGGAACAGGCCACTGTGGCCACCATTGAGGGAGGGGTCATGACCAAGGACCTGTCCGCTTTGTGGGAGGGGGAGATCCCCGCCCAGACGGTAAACAGCGGGGAGTTTCTGGCTGCCATCCGGGAGAACCTGGAGAAGCTGCTGTAGTGGCCGACATGCGGGAAAAGAGGGCGCCGCCCGGGCGGCACCCTCTTTTCCCGTATATCCCTGGCGGGACTGGGCATACTTTCCTTACCAGATCTGACAGGAGGGAACGTTATGTCCATTGCATTTGACCGCAGCGAGACCATGCTCAACCTGATGCGCGCTTTTGCGGGGGAGAGCCAGGCCCGCAACCGTTATGTATTTGCAGCCGGTCTTTCCAAAAAGAAAAATCTGCAGGTGATTGAGACGGTGTTTACCTACACCGCCGAGCAGGAGCGGGCCCACGCCAAGGTGTTCTACGACCTGCTTACCCCCCTGAGCGGGGAGAACCTGAAGGTGGACGGCAGCTATCCCATCGACATCTTCCCCGATGTGCTCTCCCACCTGCGCGCTGCCCAGCACAACGAGTACCAGGAACACAAGGTAGAGTACCGCAACTTTGGGAAGATCGCCC
>CALWWS010000159.1 GCA_944385305.1 uncultured Oscillospiraceae bacterium
TCCTCCTGGCCGTAGGCCCTGGAGGTGACCACCACCCGGTCGGCCACCATGAAGGCGGAGTAGAAGCCCACGCCGAACTGGCCGATGATGTCGGTGTCCCCCTTGGCCCCCTCCTCCGATTTGGCCATCTCTTCCTTGAACTGGAGGGAGCCGCTCTTGGCGATGGTGCCCAGGTTGCTCTCCAGTTCCTCCCTGGTCATGCCGATGCCGTTGTCCTCCACGGTGAGGGTGCGCCCCTCCTCGTCGGGGATGAGGGTGATCTGAAAGTCCGAGCGGTTCAGGCCCACCTTGTCGTCGGTGAGGGCCTTGTAGGCCAGCTTGTCAATGGCGTCGCTGGCGTTGGAGATGATCTCCCGCAGGAAGATCTCCTTGTGGGTGTAAATGGAGTTGATCATCAGATCCAGCAGCCGCTTGGACTCCGCTTTAAACTGCTTTTTTGCCATGGTCTTGTCTGCCTCCTATGTGAAAACGTATCGAAAATACGATGTTAGCACTCTTACAACCAGAGTGCTAACGCTATCATAATCCTTTGCAGGGGAAATTGCAAGGGGGTTTCAAAAATGTTTACAATTCTTTCCCGGCGGGGGATTCAAGATACATTTGCCCTTTGGGAGGAAATCACATATAATAGGCTCTGTTGAATTGTGATGGGAGGACAGAGGATGAAGCTGAACATACTGGCGGTGGGCGACGTGGTGGGAGAGCAGGGGCTGGACTACCTGGAGCGCCACCTGCGCACCCTGCAGAAGCTCCACGGGGTGGACTTCACCGTGGTCAACGGGGAGAACGCCTCGGGGGTGGGGATTCTGCCCGCCCAGGCCCGGGCCATTCTGGGGGCGGGGGCGGACGTGATCACCCTGGGCAACCACACCTGGAACCGGCTGCAGATCGCCGACTACCTGGAGGACGAGCCCCGCATCCTCCGCCCGGCCAACTACACCAGCCGGGTGCCCGGCCGGGGCTGGGGAGTATTTGAGGCCCGGGGAGGCGTGCGGGTGGGGGTCATCAACCTCATCGGCCGGTGCGAGATGGACAGCAATTTTGAAAACCCCTTCACCACCGCCGACCGGATTCTGCGGGGGATGGACGCCGACGCGGCGGTGGTGGATTTCCACGCCGAGGCCACCAGCGAGAAGGGGGCCATGGCCTGGTATCTGGACGGGCGGGTGCAGGCCCTGTGGGGCACCCACACCCACGTGCCCACCGCCGACGCCCAGGTGCTTCCCAAGGGCCTGGGCTTTGTCACCGACCTGGGGATGACCGGCCCGGCCCACAGCGTGCTGGGCATCAAGCCCCAGCAGGCCATCAACCGCTTTCTGGGGGGGCTGCCCCGCCGGTTTGAGCAGCCCGACGGCCCGCGCAAGCTGGAGAGCGTGCTGTTTACCATCGACACGGACACCGGTCGCTGCCTGGAGGCGGCGCGGGTGGATATCGGGGAATAGAGGGGAAACGAGATGCTGAAGATTATCCACGGGGCGGACTTCCACCTGGACGCCCCCTTTGCCGGGCTGGCCCCCGATCAGGCGGCCGCCCGCCGGGCGGAGCAGCGGGAGCTGCTGGGCCGCCTGGCCGAGCTGGCCCGGGAGGAGCGGGCCGATTTGGTGCTCCTCTCCGGGGATCTGGTGGACGGGGATCAGGTCTACTACGAGACCGCCCAGGCCCTCGCCCGCACCCTGGGGAGCATTCCCGCTCCGGTGTTCATCGCCCCGGGCAACCACGACTGCTATGCCGCCCGGTCGGTATACGCCGGGACGGCCTGGCCGGAGAACGTACATATTTTCAAGGAGATCACCCCTCAGGGGGTGGAGCTGCCCGGGCTGAACTGCGTGGTGCACGGGGCGGCCTTCACCACGCCCCAGGCGGATCGCTCCCCCCTGCTGGGCTTTCAGGCCCCGGCGGACGGGAAGCTGCACCTGATGGTGCTCCACGGGGATGTGGACGGCAGGGGGCGGTACGGCCCTCTCGCCCGGGAGGACATCGCCCGCAGCGGCCTGACCTACCTGGCCCTGGGGCATGTGCACGCCTGCTCGGGCCTGCAGCGGGCGGGGGAGACCTGGTGGGCCTACCCCGGCTGCCCGGAGGGCCGGGGCTTTGACGAGCTGGGGGAGAAGGGCGTGCTGGTGGTGGAGATTGAGGACGCCGCCAACGTGTCCGCCCGGTTTGTACCCCTGGCGGGCCGCCGGTATGAGATTCTGACGGTGGATGTGACCAAGGCGGACAGCCCGGAGCAGGCCCTGGCCGCCGCCCTGCCCGCCCGGGCGGGCGGGGACATCTGCCGCATTGTGCTCACCGGAGAGCGGGGGGATACGCCCCCCGATCTGGACGGGTTGGAGCGGCTGGCCGCTCCCCTCTACTTTGCCGTTACCCTGCGGGATCATACCCGGGCGCGGCGGCAGCTGTGGGAGCGGGCGGAGGAGGAAAGCCTGACAGGGCTCTTCCTCCGGGAGATGCAAACCAGACTGGAGCAGGCCGGAGAGAACGAGGAGGAGCGGGCCCTGCTGGAGCAGGCCGCCCGCTTCGGCCTGGCGGCGCTGGAGAACGGGGAGGACTGCTGCCCATGAGAATCAAAAAAATGCGCGCCACCTTCGGCACTCTGGAGGGGCGCACGCTGGAGCTGGCGGAGGGTCTCAACCTCCTCCAGGCCCCCAACGAGGGGGGCAAATCCACCTGGTCGGCCTTTCTGCGGGCCATGTTCTACGGAATTCCCACCAAGGAGCGGGACAGGCAGGGGTACATCGCGGAGAAAAACCGCTACCAGCCCTGGAGCGGGGCGGCCATGGAGGGGGAGCTGGAGCTCACCTGGCGGGGACAGGAGATTACCCTGCGCCGGGGGCCCAGGGGGAATACCCCCTTCGGGGCCTTTGAGGCGGTGTACACCGGCACGGGAGAGCCGGTGCCCGGCCTGACGGGGGAGAACGCGGGGGAGACCCTGCTGGGTGTGCCCCGGGAGGTGTTTGAGCGCTCCGCCTTTGTGGGCCAGGGGGGCGCGGCCCTGGACGGCGCACCCGCCCTGGAGGCCCGCATCGCCCAGCTGGCCTCCAGCGGGGAGGAGGGGGTGTCCTACTCCCAGGTGGAGCGGCGGCTGAAGGACTGGCGCAACCGCCGTCAGCACAACAAGACCGGCCTCATCCCCAAGCTGGAGGGGGAGCTGGCGGTGCTGGACGACACCCTGGAGCGCCAGACCAAGGTTCACCGGGCCCTCCAGCAGGCCCGCCAGGAGGCGGACCGGCTGGAGGAGGAGGGGGCGCTGCTCCGGCGGGAGGCTCAGGCCCACGACGCCGCCCAAAAGGCCGCCCGGGTGGAGAAGTACCGGGCTGCCCGGCGTGAGCTGGAGCAGGCGGAGGAGCAGCTGGAGCAGCTGGAGCGGGAGACAGCATCCCTCCCCCCTGCGGACAAACTGCGGGCCGCCCAGGGGGATCTGAGCTATCTCAACACCCTCCAGGCCAACCTGAAGCTGGCCCAGAGCCAGGCCGAGCAGGCGGCGGAGAAGGTGCGCCTGGCCCAGGAGCAGGCCGCCGATCCCGCCTTTGACGGCATGGATGAGGAGAAGGCCAGGCAGAGCGCCCAGGCTCACCGGGCGGAGATGGAGGGGATCTGGAGCGCGGGGAAGCGCCAGCGGCTGCTCTCCTTCGCCCTGTGCGGGGCGGCGGTGGCTCTGATTGTCATCTCCTTTGTAAACTTAAACCGCTTTCCCTTCCCGGTGCACGCCGTGCTCAACGGCGGGGCCATTGCTATTCTGGTGGGTGGCCTTATCGGGATCAAGCGGCAGACGGCCCGGATGAAGGCCCGCTGGACGCAGATCCTGGAGCACTACGGGGTGGAGGGCCGGGACGAGATTCCCGACCGGGCGGAGGAATACTGCCGGAAGCTGGCTCTGGTTCGACAGGCTGCGCAGGAGGCCCAGGCGGTGGAGGACGCCCGGGATCGGCTCTCCGGCCAGATTGCGCAGCTGCGCCAGGCCCTGCTGGAGCTGGTGCGCCCCTTCGCCCCCCAGGTGAGTGACCTGTTCGGAGTGTCCGCCGCCCTTTCCCGGGCTCTGGGGCTGGAGGAGAAGTGCACCGCCGCCCGGGTGCGGCTGGAGGGGGCGCAGAAGCTGGCCCGGGAACTGCACACCCAGGAGGAGAGCGGAGAGGAAGCGGCGGTGCAGCCCCGCTTTGACCCCGCCCGCACCGCCGCCCTGCTCCACGAGAACCAGGGGGAGCTCACCCGCCTGCGCTCAGCCATGGCCATGGCCCAGGGGGAGCTGAATACCCTGGGGGATCCCGCCCTGTTCCGCCGGCGGCGGGAGGAGCTGCTGGAGCAGCTGGACAGCCGCCGCCGGGAATACCGGGCCCTGGATCTGGCCCTGGAGGCCCTGGAGGGGGCCAACGGCATGCTTCAGGCCCGCTTTTCTCCCGCCCTGAACCGGCGGGCTGGTGAGATTATGGAGCGGCTCACCGGGGGGGCCTACCGCCAGGTGGCTCTCACCCGGCAGTTTGAGGCCCTGGCCACCCCCGGGGAGGGGGTGCTGCCCCGCCGGGCCATTGCTCTCTCCCAGGGCACCGCCGACCAGCTCTACCTGGCGGTGCGCCTGGCGGTGTGTGAGCTGGCCCTGCCTCAGGAGGAGAGTATCCCGCTGGTGCTGGACGACGCCCTGGCCAACTTTGACGATGAGCGCATGGCCCTGGCTCTGGATTTCCTGCTGGATCTGGCCGGGGAGCGGCAGATCCTGCTCTTCACCTGCCACAGCCGGGAGGGAGAGCGCCTGGCCGGCCGGCCGGGGGCGGCCATCCTGCCCTTGCAATCCTAGGGCGGTTGGGATATAATCTGCTATTATCACTGGTTTTTAATGGAGCTGATACCATTGGCAAAGAAGAACGAAACCCAGAAGGCGGAGGAGGTGCTCTCCAGCGGGGATTCCCTGAAGCTGGACCTCTTCTTCTGGCTGCAGGCCCTGGTGATGGCCCTGGTGGTGCTCATCCTGGCCTTTACCCTGGTGGGGCGCATCATCGGGGTGGACGGCACCTCCATGGTGCCCACCCTGCACCACGGGGACATGCTGATCCTCCAGAGCATTGGGTACGAGCCCAAGCAGGGGGATGTGGTGGTACTCACCAAGCCCTTCCGATCCATCACCGGCCCCATTGTCAAGCGGGTCATCGCCACCGGGGGACAGACGGTGGAGATCGACTACAACGCCGGCACCGTGACGGTGGACGGGCAGGTGCTGGACGAGCCCTACATCAACGAGGTTATGAACTGGCCCTCCTTTGACAGCCTCACCTCAGTCACCGTGCCCGAGGGCTCCATCTTTGTCATGGGAGATAACCGCAACGCCTCCTCGGACAGCCGTGACCCGGAGCTGGGCACGGTGGACGAGCGGTATGTGCTGGGCCGGGCCCTGTTTGTGCTCTTCCCCTTCCGGGATTTCGGGCCCATTGAATAGACAGAAAGGATGAGTGCCGTGAAAGTTGTGGCCTTCAACGCAAGCCCCCACCCCCAGGGGAATACCGCCCACGCCCTGCGCATTGTCACCGACGTGCTGGAGCGCAATGGGATTGAGACCGAGACCATCCACATCGGAGGGCAGGACATCCACCCCTGCATGGGCTGCAACGGCTGCGCCCGCAGCCGGGACGGGCGGTGCGTCCTGCCCGACGACGGGCTCAACGGCTGGATTGAGAAGATCCGCCAGGCCGACGGCCTGCTGCTGGGCACCCCGGTGCACTTCAGCGGCATGTCGGGGGCTATGAAGTGCTTTCTGGACCGGATGACCTACGTCTGCGGCAACAGCGGCGGTCTGCTGCGCCACAAGGTGGGTGCGGCGGTGGCGGCGGTGCGCCGCTCCGGGGGCATTCCCGCGGTGGACGGGGTGAACCACTACCTCACCTACTCGGAGATGCTGCTGCCCGCCTCCAACTACTGGAATGTGATCCACGGCCTGCGCCCCGGCGAGGTGGAGGGAGACGAGGAGGGCGTGCAGATCCTCCAGGTGCTGGGGGAGAACATGGCCTGGCTGCTCAAGCTGGTGGACTACGGGCGGGATGCCGTCCCGGCGCCCCAGCCGGTGCGCAAGAAGTTTACCAACTTCATCCGCTGAAACGTAAAAAGCGCGTTATCCGGGAAACCGGATAACGCGCTTCTTTGTCAGACGGGGGAATTAAAAATACTTCTTCACGCCCTCGGTGGCCAGAGAGGCGTCGGCGCTGATGGTGACAGTGAATTTGATGTTGTTCTTCTCGGAGAAGGAGCTCAGCCAGTCCAAAAACTCCTCCGTGGTGTGGTCGAGGTCCTTAACGCCCACGATCTTGGTCAGGCTGTCGATAAACACGTGGGTAATATCGTAATTGCCGGCGTACAGGCCGCTGATAAAGCCCTTGAGGAACTCATAGCCGCTCATATCGTAGTGGCTGGCCTCAACCAGGCGGATTTTATAGTGAATATCATAGGTCAGCTTGGGGCCCCGCTCGATGCAGACCACATTGCCGTTCTCGCTGTGGACGGCGGAATTGATCATCTCAATCATCTGCTTGGTCTTGCCGGTGCCCTTGACCCCCATGATCACTCTCACCATAGGTTATCACTCCTTCACTTTGGTGGCCGGAGCGGTTCCGGCCGTCTGGCTTTATGTTACCATTTTTACAGCGGGATTGCAACCGCTTTGCACAAGTTCACTAAAAATTCACAGGAATCAATCAGCCGTTCAGCCGACGCTCCAGTTCGGCTTTTTTCTCCTCGTAGCCCGGCTTGCCCAGCAGGGCGTACATGTTGTTCTTGTAGGCCTCCACGCCGGGCTGGTCGAAGGGGTTGACCTCCAGCAGGTAGCCCGACAGGCCGCAGGCGTACTCAAAGAAGTAGATGAGCCAGCCTGCCGCTGCCTCGTCCCGGGCGGGGACGGTGCGGCCGATATTGGGCACCCCGCCGTCCACATGGGCCATGGTCACCCCCCGCATGGCCTGGGCGGCCACATATTCCAGGCTCTTGCCAGCCAGGAAGTTGAGCCCGTCCACGTTGTCCGGGTCCACGGGGATGTCAATCTGCCGGCGGGAGCGGGCGAAGCTCACCACCGTCTCGAACATCAGCCGCTCGCCCTGCTGGATGTACTGGCCCATGGAGTGGAGATCGGCGGTAAACTCCACGCTGGCGGGGAACAGGCCCTTGCCCTGCTTGCCCTCGCTCTCCCCGTAGAGCTGCTTCCACCACTCGGCGAAAAAGCGGAAGGAGGGCTCGTACCCCACCAGCAGCTCCACCTTCTTGCCGCTTTCATACAGGGCGTGGCGGGCGGCGGCGTACTGCCAGGCGGGGTTGTCCGCCCCGGGCACGGCCAGGGCGTTCATGGCGTCGGCCGCCCCCTGCATGAGCGCTGCAATATCCACCCCGGCGCAGGCGATGGGCCGCAGGCCCACGGCGGTGAGCACCGAGTAGCGCCCGCCCACCGCGTCGGGCACCACAAACTCCTCATACCCCTCCGCGTCGGCCAGGCCCTTGAGGGCCCCACGGTGGGCGTCGGTGGTGGCGTAGATCCGCTCCCGGGCCCCCTGCTTGCCGTATTTCTCCTCCAGCAGGGCCTTGAAAATGCGGAAGGCCACCGCCGGCTCGGTGGTGGTGCCCGACTTGGAGATGACGTTCACCGAGAAGTCCATGTCCTTCACCCGGTCGATGATCTCCATCAGTCCGTCGGTGGACAGGCCGTTGCCCGCAAAGTGAATCTCCGGGCCGTCGGTGTGGATCAGGTTGTAGTTGGGGGAGCGCAGCAGCTCCACCACCGCCCGGGCCCCCAGGTAGGACCCGCCGATGCCGATGACCACCAGAGCCTGGGAGTCGGAGCGGATCTTCTCCGCCGCGGCCTGGATGCGGGCAAATTCCTCCTTGTCGTAGTCCCGGGGCAGGTGCACCCAACCGGTGAAGGAGCCGCCGGGGCCGTTGCCCTCCTCCAGCATGACGCGGGCCTTGTCCAGGGCGGACAGACGGCTGGTCAGCCACCCATCGGGCAGAAAGGGGGTGAGGTTGGTCAGGTTGGTTGTGATCATGGAAAGACCTCCTTTGTAAATGGGAAATGGCGGCAGTGCGCCCGGAGTTGTCTGCAACCAGTATACACCAAAGCGGCCGCTTTTCCTAGTGCTATTTTGGAAAATTTAGGAGGGGAGCCAGGGGCAGTACCTCCACTGTATTATCGTTAAGGGTGGTAGCCGCCCCCAGGTCGGACAGACGGGGGTGGGTGAGGCAGTTGACCCGCCCCTCCCCGGCGTACACCCCCTCGGCCACCACCGTACCCGGGGCAACCGCCCGATCCAGGGCGGCGGCAAATTCCGCCTGCCCCAGCTCGTTGCGGCACACCACCCGGTCCCCATGGGCGATGCCCCGGGCCGCGGCGTCGGCGGCGTTCATCCGCAGCCGGCTCTCCCCCCGCAGGCGGCACAGCTCCTCCACCTCCTGAAAGGAGGAGTTGAGGGTGTGCACCGCCGGGGCGCATACCAGCTTCAGAGGCTCGGGGCCCCCGTGGGGCGGGTACCAGGTGATGGGCGCCGGGTCGGCCAGGTGGATCTTCCCGTCCGCCGTCTCCACCGGCAGGCGGAAGGGGCTCTCCAGCACCACCGGCTCCCCCGCCAGCACCCGCTCCTTCTCCGCCGGGGTGAGGTGGGTGCTGCGCTCCACCAGCATGCGGCACAGCTCCCCCGGCGTGCGGGAGAAGATGGGGTCGTCCAGCCCCAGCCGGGCGGCCAGCAGGGTAAAGACCTCCCAGTTGCTCTTCACCTGGCCCGGGGGCGGCACCACCGGTTTGACATACTGGATGGCCCGGTAGCCGTAGGGGGTGTAGAGATCCTCGGTCTCCACCATGTAGGGGGCGGGGAGGATAAGGTCGGCGTAGCGGGCGGTGTCCGTCATGGTGCGCTCGTGCACCACGGTAAAGAGATCCTCCCGCGCCAGCCCGGCCAGCACGGCATTCTGATGGGAGAGCACCGAGGCGGGATTGCAGTGGTAGACGTACAGACCCATGACCGGCCCGCCGGGCAGCTGCCCGGTGAGGGCGGGGCCCAGCTGGTTGATGTTCACCGCCCGCACCGGCCCGGGGCAAAGATCGGGCCGGCGGATGAGGGACTTGTCCACCAGATCGGGGGAGGAGCACACCCCGTAGGTGCCCGCCCCCGGCCTGGCCCAGGCGCCGATGGCGGCGGGCAGGGCGGCGATGGCCCGGGTGGCCTCCCCCCCGTTGCCCGCCCGGGAGAAGCCGCTGCCCAGCACAATCACCGGGGCCCGGGCGGCGGCGTAGGAGCGGGCCAACTGCCGTACGGCCTCCGGCTCCAGCCCGGTAATGGCCTGGGTGGCCTCAGGGGTCCAGCGATCCAGGGTGGCGGCCAGCTCGGGCCAGCCGGTGGTGTGGGCGGCCAGATAGCTCTCGTCGGTGAGTCCCTCGGCATGGAGCACCTGGAGCAGGGAGAGGGCCAGGGCCCCGTCGCTCCCCGGCTGCACCAGCAGGGTCTGGTGGGCCAGGGGGGCGGAGGGGCTCTCGTACACGTCAATCAGGATCACCCGTGCCCCCCGGGCCTTGGCCTTTTTCAGCAGGGGAAGCAGGTGCAGCCGGGTGGCGGGCAGGTTGGCGCTCCACAGCAGGATAAGGTCGCTGTGCGCCAGGGCGGAGGGGGGCAGATCGCAGCTCGCCCCCATCACCGCCTCCCAGCCTGCCGACTTGCCGCTGCTGCACAGGGTGCGCACCAGGCCCCTGGCCCCCAGGGCGTGGAAGAAGGCCTCCCCCCCGTTGCGGTGCACCGCCCCCATGGTGCCCGCGTAGGAGCAGGGCAGCAGGGCCTGGGGGCCGTAGCGGTCTATAATCTCCCCCCAGCGGCGGGCTATCTCCTCCAGGGCCTCCTCCCAGGAGAGGGGGGCAAACTGCCCCGAGCCCTTGGGGCCGGTGCGGCGCAGGGGGGTAAGGATCCGGCGGGGGCTGTGCACCGCCTGGGGCAGCCGGGCCATTTTCGCGCACACCAGCTCCCCGGTAAAGGGGTTGGCCGGGTCGCCGGTCACCCGGGTGATGCGCCCCGCCTGGTGCTCCACCAGCAGGGAGCAGCCGTCGGGGCAGTCATAGGGGCAGGCGCTGGGGCAGATGGGCATATGCTTCACATCCTCTCTCTTTCCCCGTAAGTATACACAAAAAACTCCGCGCTGGAAAGGGGCTGAATGGGACAAAAGCGTTTGACATATGGTGGAAATCGGTATATGATTTCTTTAAGGTTTGTTTCAGGCGGCGGGGCCGCCAAAAAAATGTAAGAGGAGGAAAGCGGAAGATGACGAAAAGCAGAGGCAAGCTGAGGAAATTCGCGGGAATTGTGCTCACCCTGGCCATGCTGCTGGGCCTGCTGCCTGTGTCCGCCCTGGCGGCAGAGACGGCGCAGTTTGACGACACCGCGGGCCACTGGGGGGAGGCCTCCATCCAGCGGGTGGTGCAGGAGGGCCTGTTCAACGGCGTGGGAGAAAACCAGTTTGACCCCGACGGGGGGATGAGCCGGGCCATGTTCGTCACCGTGCTCTACCGCCTGGCGGACAAGCTGGACGGGCCCGAGCCCGAGGGGGAGGCCCAGAGCTTTGACGACGTGGCCCCCGGCTCCTGGTACGCCCAGGCGGTGGACTGGGCCGTGCGGGCCGGGATCACCACCGGCATCGGGGGCGGGAGATTTGCCCCCGAGGATGTGGTGACCCGGGAGCAGATGTGCGCCTTTCTGATCCGCTTTTTGGCGGGCTATATGGGCTATGACCTGAGCGCCTACACCGGCGGGGAGAGCTTCGCCGACGACAGCGACATCCCCGGCTGGGCCAGGGAGGCTGTGTACCAGGCCCGGGCCCTGGGCCTGATTCAGGGTGTGGGGGAGAACAGCTTTAACCCCAAGGGCACCGCCACCCGGGCTTCTGTAGCCGCCATTATGGATCGGCTGCTGGACAAGACCGGGGAGCTGGAGGCTGCCCAGCCCGAGCCCAGCCCGGAGCCCTCCAAGCAGCCCTCCGGCGGCGGCAGCGGCGGCGGAGGCGGCGGCGGAGGCGGCGGGGGCAGCACCCTGACCGCCCTGAAGAGCGTGTACATCCTGCGGGATACCGCCGACGTGACCGGCCAGCCCCTCAACCCGGGCGATAAGCTGTACGCCTATGTGGAGCCCAAGGTGGAGGACAAGAGCATCTACACCCTGCGCTGGCTGGTGGGCGGCGTGGAGAAGCAGAGCGATGAAACCGGCGTGTACACCGTAACCAGCTACGACTCGGGCAAGACCATCACCGTGGAGGCCGCCGGTGTAACCGCCGAGGGCTACACCGGCACAGTGACCAGCCAGGCCACCGGTACGGTGTCCGGCAAGATGGATGTCACGAATACCGACCCGAACAAGGCCCCCGTGGCGGTGGCCACCGACGCCGACTACTACACCAAGGATGAGAGCGGCGCGGTGACGCCGGTGCAGGTGGACGAGACCAGTGATATTTCCCTGAACATTGCCCCGCCCAGCACCACGGTGAGCCCGGACGCGGAAGAGGCCCTGAAGATCACCGTGGGCGGCGAGAAAGTTGACACCACCAAGGTGGCGGTGGATGTGGCCCTCACCCTCACCACCACCCAGGGCGACGGCGGCACCGCCCAGCAGGAGATCCACCCGGTGGGCGACACCACCGTCACCCTCACCAAGTCCCAGCTGGGCCTTGGGGCGGATGTGGACCTGGAGACCTATACCTTCCAGATCTACCACACCAATGTAAACGGTGAGGAAGAGACCATTGCGGACAGCGCAATCCAGAGAGTGGAGGCAAACGGCGAGCAGGCCATCCGCTTCACTCTCAACGGCCTGAGCTGGATCTATGTGGGCAACGTACCCCCTCTCACTGTCACCTTTGACACCCAGGGGGGCAGCCCGGTGCCCTCCCAGCAGGTGAAGCTGGGTCAGTACGCCGCCGTGCCCGAGCCCCCCACCCGGGATGGCTATCTCTTCGCCGGGTGGGACTACGACCTGGGCTCCACCCAGATTATCCGGAATATCACCGTGAAGGCCATCTGGGTGCAGGGTACCGCTGTCCCGGAGGAGCGGGTTAATATTGCCCCCAGCGGCGCCGCGGCGCTGCCGGAGGCCCAGTTCCAGGGCAACGGCCTGTGGAAGGCGGAGTTTGACGGAGAGACTGTCTATGACGCCGACCAGAGCTACAAGGTGGCGGTGACTCCCTATGACGGCGCCTCCCAGTACGCCATGGCGGACACCGCCCAGGCGGCCATGGAGGCCCAGGAGCTGACTGCCTATACCGGCCTCACCGTGGACTTTACCGTCTCCGCCACCGACGGCGAGGGCAAGCCCATTGCCGGCACCACCACCAAGTACATCAAGTGGGTCAATGCGGAGGGCGAGATTGTGGCCCTGGAGTCCGTGGCCCTCCAGGTGTACACCCCCGCCGCCCAGGGCAACTACACCGCCCCGGTGAACCGGGGCGTGGGCGTGGTGGAGGTCAAGCTCACCGGCGCGGCCGGCGCAGAGGACATGGTGGCCAACCACAACACCTCCCTCCAGGGCAACAGCGGGACGCTGACCTATACCCTCTATGTGAGCTCCAGTCTGGATAGCGGCCAGGGCGGCGCGGATTTCGCGGACTACACCGAGCTCCAGGCGGTCTTTACCCCCTTCGCCGGGGAGAGCTATGCGGGGAAGACGGTCTCCGCCCAGCTGTCCTACTACAATCCCAAGGTAGGCGCCAATGAGGACGTACCCGTCGCCGCAGCCGTGCAGGCCGACGGCACTCTGACGGTAACCACCACCGGGGATATCAGCGCCTACACCGCCCCCGGGGAGGACGCCAACCGGAACTTTAACCTGGAGGTCAGCGTAGGCGAGGCCAGCCAGCGCATCCAGATTTCCCTGAACAACTACGTCAGCAACAGAACCTACACCGAGGTGGACGCCGCCAACCTGGCCGAGATCAAGGCTGCTCTGGCCCAGGAGGGGGAGTGGATCCGGGTCAACTACACCGGGACAGAGGATCTGGTGCTCACCGAGGCGCTGACCATCGGCGAGGGCAGAGTCCTGAACCTGAGCTGGAGCAACGCCGGCCTGACCATCGGCCAGGGAGGCGTGCTCACCCTGGCGTCCTCTGAGAGCAAGAATGCCCAGATCATAACCGAGAGCCTGGTGGTGGAGAGCGGCGGCGTGCTGGCCGCCAACGCCCAGAACACCGATCAGGATAACTACTACTGGTGCGTGGTCAGCGCCGGCAGCATCACGGTTAAGAGCGGCGGCCAGGTGAATGTCCCCGCCTACGGCTTTATGAGCCTGAACCTGATGACCAACGACAACAGCGGCACCATCTACGTCAACCAGGGCGGCCAGGTCAATGTGGACGGTATGCTCCGATTCAACAACCACGTGCAGCTGGACGGCACCCTCACCGCCACCGGCCAGAATAAGAGCTACAGCAACCAGCTCTACGGCTATGTGGAGTTCTACCAGGGCGGCGACATTACCGGCAGCGTGACGGTGACCAGCGGAGGCACCTTCCAGGGCAACGGCAGCGTGACGGTGGCCGAGAGCGGCAGCATTACCCTCCAGTCCGGCTGGGTTGACCTGAGCGGCGCGGTGGAGAACAACGGCGCCCTCACCGTCAACGGCGGCAACCTGAAGCTGCTCAACGTGGGCTATGATGTCACCAACCGGGGTACCATCACCATCGCCAGCGGCGCCCGGGTGGATGTGCCCGGCACTATCCTGGTGAACTTCGGAACCATTACCGGTGCGGGCGAGTTGCACCTGGGCATCTATGACGACACCAGGAACTACGAGGATGGCAACGAGTATGTGACTGTCCCCGATGACCAGGCCACCCCCTCCAACTACAGCCGGTATACCTTCACGGGCGAGCCTGCGGACACGGTGAATCTCATTCTTACCCCGGGCTCTCTCTCCAACCAGGACAGCGGCACCTGTACCGCTGTGGTAAAGACAGAGGAAATGCCCACCGCGTAAAAAAGTATTCCGCTGCATAAAAAAATCCCCCGGAAGCGCCGCTTCCGGGGGATTTTTTATGTAAAGGCTAGTTTTTTAGGCTCTGCAGCGGGGCGGGAATGCGGCCGCCTCGGGTGATAAAGGCCTCGCTGGAGAAGGGGTGTACCGGCATCACCGGGGCGCTGCCCAGCAGGCCGCCGAACTCCACCACGTCCCCCACCACCTTGCCGGGGGCGGGGATGATGCGCACGG
>CALWWS010000160.1 GCA_944385305.1 uncultured Oscillospiraceae bacterium
GGACCGGAACAGGGGGCCGCTGGAGGAGCTGGCCGACGCCCTGCTGGGGGCCCTGCTGGGGGAGGAGCCCCCGGCCCCGGAGCCGGAGGGCGGCCCTGTCCCCGCCGGCGGGGACGGGGAAGAGGAAATTTGATCAAATTCACAAAAAACTTTTTCCTGTTCAGGGCTGTGTTCAGAGGATTGTTCAGAATCGGCTGGTATCATGGTACCATCGAGGATAACCGAAGCAAAAAATTTTTTTAGAAAGGGGGAAACCGGTTCGGGTACCGGAGACACCGGAACCGGGAAAGTATGGCTGAATATCTGTCCCCGGGCGTCTACGTAGAGGAGTTCGATTCCGGCGGAAAGCCCATGGAGGGCGTGGGCACCAGCACGGCGGGCTTTATCGGCCTGGCCGAGCGGGGGCCCGTGGAGGGCGTGCCCCAGCTTGTCACCAACTTCTCCGACTTCAGACGCACCTACGGCGGCTACCTGTCGGAGAGCGAGTTCGGCGAGTACCGCTTCCTGGCCTACGCGGTGGAGCACTTCTTCCTCAACGGCGGCTCCCGCTGCTTTGTGGCCCGTGTGGCCCCCGGCGACGCCAAGTGCGCCCAGGGCTACGCCCCCGCCCAGGAGGGTGCGGCGCTGATCTTCACCGCCAAGAACCCCGGCCTGTGGGGGGACGGCATCCGGGTGGTCATCAGCCCCGCCAGCAAGGCCAAGACCCAGATCCTGGAGATCCAGGATACCCCCACCGGGAAGAAATACCTGGTGAAAAATGGCGCGGGCTTCAACGCCGGCGACGTGGTGGCCTACACGGACAAGAAGGAGATTGTCTACAACAAGGTGCTCAAGAGCCAGGACAACTGGCTGGAGTTTGCCCAGGACTTTGACGAGGGCGTGGTGGACAAAAACCTGCTGCCCATCAAGACCATCAGCACCTGCGAGTTCACCCTGGAGGTGAAGTACGACGACCAGGCCGAGCTCTACGAGAACCTGTCCTTCAATGTGGAGGCCTCCAACTTCGTCACCAAGCGCACCGCCAAGTCCGACCTGGTGAGCGTGACCTGCGGCGCCCTGCCCCAGGACATCGCGCCCCCCTTTGCCGCCCTGTGCGCCGAGGAGGATCAGGCCCTGGCCGCCGTCACCCTCACCGGGGGCAGCAACGGCAGCGTGGCCAGCCTCTCCGCCGCCGACTTCATCGGGGTGGACAACGGGGCGGGCAGGCGCACCGGCATCCAGGCCTTTGTGGACAACGACGTGGTCTCCCTCATGGCGGTACCCGGCGTGGTGGATCCCAACGTGCAGCTGATGCTGGTGGCCCACTGTGAGAACCTGGGCAGCCGCTTTGCTGTGCTGGACGTACCCAGGGAGGCCAAGAAGGTGCAGGACATCCTGAACCACCGGGAGATCTTCGACTCCAACTACGCCGCCCTCTACCACCCCTGGCTGGAGGTGTTCGACCCCCTGGACAAGAAGAACATCGCCATCCCGCCCTCGGGCTCGGTGCTGGGCGTCTACGCCCGCAGCGACAACACGCGCGGGGTACATAAAGCTCCCGCCAACGAGGTGGTTCGGGCCTGCGTGGGGCTGGACTGCCAGTTCAACAAGGGGGAGCAGGACATTCTCAACCCCAAGGGGGTCAACCTCATCCGGGCCTTCCCCGGCCAGGGCATCCGGGTCTGGGGCGCCCGCACCGCCAGCTCGGACGCCAGCTGGAAGTACGTCAACGTACGCCGCCTGTTCATCTTCATCGAGGAGTCCATCAAGGCCAACACCAACTGGGCGGTGTTTGAGCCCAACGATGAGCAGCTCTGGGTCCGGGTCAAGCGCACCATCGACGTGTTCCTCACCGGACTGTGGCGGGGCGGCAGCCTGGCCGGCTCGTCCACCGCGGAGGCCTTCTTCGTGGACATCGGGCGCAGCACCATGAGCCAGGATGACATCGACGACGGCCGGCTCGTCTGCGTCATCGGCGTCGCCCCTGTCAAGCCCGCTGAATTTGTGATCTTCCGCATCACCCAGAAGACCAGCGAGGCCGACGGCGGCGGTGGCGGCGAGTAAGCCCATACGAGGAAAGGAGTGCTTGAGTTATGGCGTATCCCTATGGAAAATTCAGATACCGGGTGGAGATCGACGGGCTGGACGCCGGCGGCTTCTCCGAGGTCACGGGCTTTGACGCCTCCATCGACGTGATGGAGTACCGGGAGGGCGACATGGTCCAGACCCCCTACAAGATCCCCGGCCTGAAGAAATACGGCAACATCACCCTGAAGCAGGGCCTCACCGACTCCCTGGTGATGTACGAGTGGCTCATCACCGGCGTGGACGGCCCGGTGGACCGCAAGACCATCACCATCACCTCCCTGGACGAGTCGGAGCAGCCGGTGGCCTCCTGGCAGGTCATCAACGCCTGGCCGGTGAAGTACACCGCCCCCGACTTCAACGCCACCGCTTCCGAGGTGGCCATCGAGACGGTGGAGATCGCCCATGAGGGCATGACCAGAGTGTCCTGATGAGAACATGATGCGGCGGCTGGAGCGCCGCGGGGCCGGGCGGCCCTGCGGCGTGCCAGCCTGTGCGCATATTCACACAGACAGGAGCGGAGGATTCCTTTATGAGCTTTGAGACGGAATTTCACTTTACCCTGCCCCGGGGCTATGTGGATGACACGGGGATGCTCCACCGGGAGGGCATTATGCGCCTGGCCAACGCCGCCGACGAGATCCTGCCCCTGCGGGACCCCCGCGTCCAGCAAAACCCCTCCTACCTGACCATCATTCTCCTGGCCCGGGTCATCGTGCGCCTGGGCTCCCTGCCCGCGGTGGACACCAAGATTGTAGAGAAGCTCTTTACCATGGATTTGGCCTACCTCCAGGACCTCTATCAGCGGGTCAACTCCATGGAGGCCCCGGTCTACCGGGGCGTCTGCCCCCACTGCGGGGAAGAGGTGGAGGTGCCCATAAATTTTCTGGAAGCCGGACAATAGAGGTCTATCCGGCGCAGAGAATTTATGAGGAGGCCGCCTTTCTGGGCTACTACCTGCACTGGAGCCGGGAGGAAATTCTCCAGCTCAACCACCTGGAGCGGCAGCGCTGGTGCAGGGAGGTCTCCCGCATCAACACCAAGCT
The DNA here is from genome assembly GCA_944385305.1 of uncultured Oscillospiraceae bacterium. GTDB lineage: Bacteria > Bacillota > Clostridia > Oscillospirales > Oscillospiraceae > CALWWS01. The sequence continues at coordinate 3,111 of CALWWS010000160.1, forward strand.
GAACGACGAAGACAAGCCGGAAAACATTTTCGAGAAGATATAGGGGGGAGGATGGGGCATGGCCGAGCGCATGAGCCTGGACAAGACCAGGGAGAAGCGGGAGAGCGGACAAAAGCCCTCCTCCGCCCCCGCCCTGGTGGGCAACCAGCAGTTCAAGGTCTTTTTCGGCTCCACCCAGATCAACTTCGCCCGGGTGAGCAACGTGCAGCGCGCGGTGGAGCACGAGGACTTCACCGAGGGCGGGCTCAACGACTATGTCCACGTCCTCACCAAGCCCGGCGGCCAGAGCGGCACCCTCACCCTGGAGAAGGGGGTGGCGGCGGACGGGGCCCTCACCAAGCTCATGCGCGCCCTGGAGCCGGGCAGGCGGATCGCCGTGCCGGTGACCATCTTCCTCTACCACCGGGAGCGCTCCGGCTGGAAGCCGGTGCGGGCCTGGGGCTTTGAGGACGGGATGGTCACCCGCTGGGAGCTGGGCAGCCTGGACGGCCTGGGCAGCGAGGTGGTCATCGAAAAGCTGGAGATCTCCCACGCCGGACTGACGGAGCAGGAGGTGTAAGGCCCTATGTGGAAGCCCAGGGTTCTCCGCTCCCGCTTCCAGACCCGGCCCGGGGGGGAGGCGGCCGCCTTCGCCGCCGCCGTCCTGGCCCGCCACAGCCTCCGCCCGGAGGACGGGGCCTATCCCCCCGCCTGGCTGGTGCTCCGCCAGGAGGAGGAGCGGGCGGAAATCCAGCAGCTCAGCGAGATCAGGCTCACCCAGCTCACCCTGCGCCTGGCCCTCCAGCTCAGCGAGTATTTTTCCGCCCCCGCCCCCGCCGCACAGCCTTCCATGGAGGTACGCAGCCTCCGGGAGAGCCTGCGCACCTGCCTCACCGCCCTGGAGAGCCGGGAGCGGGAGCTGTGCCGGGAGGTGCGCCTGCTGCTGGCCGGCGCGGCCCCCCGGGAGGGGGAGGAGAAGGCCGGGCGTCCGGCGGCCCCCGGGGTGGAGAGCGCCGCCCTGCGGGAGCGGCTGGAGCGCCGGCTGGAGACGCTGGCGCGCGCCGAGCGCCGGATTCTCACCAACCAAGAGGGGGCGCTGGTTCCCTACGCCCCCCGGCCCGTCCCCGCCCCCCTGGGGCGGATTGCCCGGCCCGCCGCCCTGTGGCAGGGGGCCGCCCCCCCAAGCCGTGCGGGAGAGCGAGCCCGGCGGGCCCTGTATGAACACAAGGGGCAGCTGCTCACCATCCTGCGCCAGGCGGAACCCGGGGAGCAGCAGGCCATCTGGCACAGCGTGGAGACCCACAGCGCCCACACCGTCCTGCGCCGGGAGCAGTGGGAGAGCATGGAGTCCCTGACCGCCCAGGAGAAGCTGGAGCGCCTGGTGCGGGAGAGCTCCTACCGGGAGTACACCCGCCTGCTCCGGGTGCTGGAGGGGCAGCTTGCCCCCCCGGCCTCCGTCCAGGCGTCCCCCGCCGGGGAGACAGCCCCGGCGGACCGGCCCGCCCCCGCCGCCCCTGACCTGGGGAGGGAGCCTCGCTCCGCCGGGACGGCGGAGAAGGGGAGGGAAGAGCATACACCGCCCCGCAGCTCCCCCGCCGCCCCCCTGGTGGACTGGCTGGAGGGGGCGCTGGAGCGGGGGCCGGTGAAGCGCCGAGAGCTGCTCGCCCAGCTCCAGGCCGCCCCGGAGGGGGCCCGGCAGGCCTTTCTGGAGCTGGCCGGGGAGAGCGGGGCCTTCCCCGCCGCCCGGCGGCTGGAGGAGAAGGGGGAGGGCCGTGCGCCCACCCAGCTGGAGAAGCTGACCCTGCTCACCCGGGAGAGCCGGCGCAGGGAGCTGGAGGCCCTGGTCCGCTGGGTCAGGGAGCGGGAAAAGCCGGCGGAGGAGCCGCAGCAGACCAAAGCCCCCGCCGCCCCGCCGCCCCAGACCCAGACCCAGGCCCCGCCCCCGCCCCCGTGGGCAGCCGCCCCGGTGGGGGAGCGGCTGCGGCAGTTCCTCCTGCACCGGGGCGGGGACTACCGGCGGGAGCTGGTGGGCATCCTCACCGCCGCGCCCCCCGGGGAGCGGGCGGCGCTGCTCCGGGGCCTGGAGGAGGCCGCCGGGGAGAGCGCCCCGCCCTCCGCCGTCTGGGCGGAAGGGGGGGAGAGCGCCGCCGTGCTGCGCCTGCTGGAGCGCTCCGCCGACCCGGCGGCCCTG
>CALWWS010000161.1 GCA_944385305.1 uncultured Oscillospiraceae bacterium
GAAGGAGTAGCCGTTATACCTGGAATTCATGATTGATCTCCTCCTTGCTCAGATGTCGGATAATCCGCGCGGGCACGCCGCCCACCACGGTGTTTTCAGGCACGTCCCTGGTCACCACCGCCCCCGCCGCCACCACGGCGCCGTCCCCGATGGTCACGCCGGGCAGCACGGTGGCGTTGGCGCCGATCCACACGCGCCTGCCGATGCGGATGGGGGCGGGGATCATGGTGCCGCGGTTTTCCGGTGCCATGGCGTGGTTGAGAGTGGCCAGCACCACGCCGTGGCCGATGAGGGCGCCGTCCCCGATGAAAATGCCCCCCTGATCCTGGAATTTACAGCCCATATTGATAAAGACCTGCTTGCCGATGTGGATGTTTTTTCCGCAGTCGGTGTACAAGGGGGGGAACAGGCCGTAGCTCTCGTCCACCGGCCGGCCGGTCAGCCGGGAGAAGAGGACGCGCAGCTCCTCCGGCGTGTGGTAGCCGCCGTTGATCTCCGCGGTGATTTCCAGGGCCTGCTGGCTGGCGGCGTGCATGAACTGGTGGGCCTCGCTGTTCCCGATGACCGGTTTTCCGCTGTTGAGATGGTCCAGAAACTCTGATAGCTCCATGGCTGCCTCCTGTTTCGGGTATTTCTTGATCGAATTGTAGCATTGAGCTGTTACAATAGCAAATGCCTATGTGGAATGTTCTGCTATGCTTGAAAACTATGGATAGACTGTGGTATGATGGGAGAAAAAGGAGGGAGGCTCAGATGGAATTACGGGTGCTGCACTACTTCCTGGCGGTGGCCCGGGAGCAGAGCATCTCGGCGGCGGCCCAGTCCCTGCACCTCACCCAGCCCACCCTCTCCCGGCAGATTATGGAGCTGGAGGAGGAGCTGGGCAAGCCCCTGATGATCCGGGGCAGCCGGAAGATCACCCTCACCGAGGAGGGCATGCTGCTGCGCAGGCGGGCGGAGGAGATTATGGAGCTGGTGAGCCGCACGGAGCGGGAGGTGGCCCGGTGCGACGAGACGGTCAGCGGGGATGTCTACATCGGCACCGGGGAGACCGACGGGATGCGCCAGCTTGCCCGGGCGGCAAGGCGGGTGCAGAGCGGCTGCCCGGGCGTCCGCTTTCACATTGTCAGCGGCGACGGGGCGGATGTGCGGGAGCAACTGGACAGGGGACTGCTGGATTTCGGCGTGCTCCTGGGGGATATTGACCGAACCAGATACCACTACCTCCAGCTGCCCATGCGGGATACCTGGGGAGTGCTGCTGCGGCGGGACAGCCCGCTGGCCGGGAAGGAGACCATCACCCCCCGGGATCTGTGGGACGAGCCCCTCATCCTCTCCCGGCAGGCGGACAACAAGAGCGGCCTGTACCGCTGGCTGGGGAGGGAGCCCGGGCAGCTGCACGTGGTGGCCACCTACAACCTGATCTACAACGCCTCCCTCATGGTGGACGAGGGGATGGGCTGCGCTTTTGCCCTGGACAAGCTGATCAATACCAGGGGCAGCAGCCTGTGCTTTCGCCCTCTGTCCCCCCGGCTGGAGCTGGGGATGCACCTGGTATGGAAGAAATCACGGAGCTTTTCCCGGGCGGCGGAGCTGTTTTTGGAGGGACTGCAGGCCCTTCTCGCAGAGGAGCTTTCACAGTAAAAAAGGCCCGTCCTCCGCAAACTGCGGGGGACGGGCTTTGCATATGCTTCAACCATGGAAAGAGCCGGGCTTAGTTCTGGGTGGCCTGCGGGCTATACCCGCTCCCACAAGAGGAGATTGTCCTCACAGCGTGCGGAGAGCTTGCCGGTATCCTTCAGCCAGGCCAAGTAGGAGCGTACCGTGCTGCCCACCAGGACATACTGCTGGAAATCCATGCTCAGCCCATAGGCGGCAAAGAGCCTTTGGAGAATGGCCTCAAAGCACAGCGGCTGCCTGCATACCTCCAGAATCCGCCCGGCGATCTCCCACACCTTGTCGATGTTGTACTGGGCCAGGGGCGCGATCTCCGCCCCGGCCTCCGCGTGGGCGGGGACAAACCATTTGGCCTGCATGGTCTTGACCCGCTCCAGGGTCTCCAGGTAGGCGGCCACGTCGTAGATAAAGCCGATCTGGTATTTTTCCAGGGTCTCCCGGCTGGAGAGGCAGTCGGCCAGATAGACCACGTCGTCCGGTGTGCGCACTCCCGCCATGTCAAAGAAGTGGCCGGGGAGAGGGAGGAGGGTAAAGCCCTCGGGCAGGACCTCCTGGGTCAGGGGCTGCACGTCGCTCTCCTGGGCCATGAGGAACTTGTGGCGCAGCTCCCGGAAGGGGTAGCCGCCGTAGAGGAAGGAGGGCTCCAGCACCGGGGCGCGGGTAAAGGCCTGCTCGATGCCCGGGGCGTAAATTCTGCACCCCGTCTGCCCCTGGAGATATTTGTTGCCGCCGATGTGGTCGGCGTTGGAGTGGGTGTTGTAGATGGCGGTGAGACGCCAGCCGTTGGCGTCCAGAAGCTGCCGCACCTTGCGCCCTGCGTCCTTGTCGTTTCCGCTGTCAATCAGGCATACGTCCCTGTCGCTCAGCGTCACCAGCCCGATCTTGGCCGGGCTTTGGATATAGAAGCTCCTCTCGGAAACCTGGATCAGCTCGTACATGGCGGTTTCTCCTCTCTGCGCGCCCTGTGCGCTTGGCATTGGATTGTTCCAGTATAGCACAGCGCGGCGGAAAATGCCATGGCGATGCTGCCATTCCAAAAGAGCAGCTATTGACGGTGCGCCGCCTGTGGTATAAAATGGAGAAAAAAGGAGGCGTGTTCTGTGGAAGAAGTCTACAAGTTTCTGAAAGACTGCGGGACCTATTATCTGGCCACGACAGACGGGGATCAGCCCCAGGTGCGTCCCTTCGGCACGGTGGACCTTTTCAACGGGCAGCTTACCATCCAGACCGGCCGGAAAAAGGATGTGGCCCGGCAGATGCTGAAAAATCCCAAGGTGGAGATCTGCGCCTTTGACGGCCAGCGCTGGCTGCGGGTGGCGGCCAGGGCTGTGGAGGTGCCCGAGGTGGCCGCCCAGGAGCACATGCTGGACGCCTATCCCGAGCTGCGGGCCATGTACGCCCCCGGCGACGGAAACACCATGATCTTTGCCCTGACCCAGGCTGCCGCCACCTTTTCCTCCTTCACCGAGCCCAGCCGTACCGTCACCTTTTAAGCAGTCTGACTGCAAAGCCGCAGGAGGTGTCTTTATGCCCCTTTCCATTGTACAAAACGACATCACCACCATGGAGGTGGACGCCATTGTCAACGCCGCCAACGAGAGCCTGCTGGGCGGCGGGGGTGTGGACGGCGCCATCCACCGGGCTGCCGGGCCGGACTTGCTCCGGGAGTGCCGCACGCTGGGCGGCTGCAAGACCGGGCAGGCCAAGATCACCAAGGGCTACCGCCTGAAGGCGAAATATGTGATCCACACCGTGGGCCCCGTCTGGCGGGGCGGCGGCCACGGTGAGCGGGAGCTGCTGGTCTCCGCCTACCGCTCCTCCCTGGAGCTGGCCCTGGCCAATCACTGTGAGACGGTGGCCTTCCCCCTCATCTCCGCCGGGGTGTACGGCTATCCCAAGGATCAGGCCCTGAAGGTGGCGGTGGATACCATTAAGGACTTTTTGCGCACCCATGACATGACCGTCTATCTGGTGCTCTTCGACCGGGCGGCGCTCGAGGCGGCGTCCCTGCTTTCCGGCGACCTTTTTTAACTGCGCTAAAATGTAAAATCTCCCTGTTCTGTGCTTGAAGCCAAACAGTACAGAACAGGGGGATTTTCTTTACTCCGCCTGCGCGGGGCGCGCCTTGTGCCCGGCCGACGAGAAGGGGCAGTCCTTACCGATGCACTGGCGGTTGCGGCTGCTGTGGGAGCACAGGGGAACCGTGCGCGCCATCTCCACCCCCAGATGCTCCCGGACAAAGTCCACGGCGGCCAGAATGGCCAGCCAGGAGTCCCGCTTGCAGCACCGGGGGCCGCCTGTTTTGCCGATGCTGTCCAGGGCGCGGGCGGTCATTTGATTGCTCAGGCCCCAGGGTTCCCGGGCCAGAGGGGTAGACGCTGTGGCAATGGCGAGAAACTGCCCGGCGCTGATCCCCGCCCCGCAAGCGCCCCAAAAGCCGCAGGCCCCGCCGGGGACTGCTTTGCCCCGGCTGTACATCTCCCGAAGAGCCTTCTCCAGGTCGAGAGTGCCTCCGGCGTTTTTATAGGCGGTGAGCAGGGCAGCTCCCACCA
>CALWWS010000162.1 GCA_944385305.1 uncultured Oscillospiraceae bacterium
GAGACCAACAAGCTCTACCACAAATAAATTGCGGCGGTGTGCCCCGACAGGGGCGCACCGCCTTTTTCAATATGTGCAGGAATGGAGTTTAAAACTTGCATAATTTCCTTGACGGAAGCGGGGGGCAGGGAGTAAAATAAATTCGTTTTTTTGAGAAGCACGGCGGGGGCAATGAGGCCCGGCGGACGAGGGTGTCCCATGAAAATGGGAGGAGTGCAGTATGGCGATGAAGTACATCTTTGTGACCGGCGGCGTGGTATCCGGACTGGGCAAGGGGATTGCGGCGGCGTCTCTGGGCCGGCTTTTGAAGCAGCGGGGCCTGAAGGTGCGGGTGCAGAAGCTGGATCCCTATCTGAATGTGGACCCGGGCACTATGAGCCCCTACCAGCATGGGGAGGTGTTCGTCACCGATGACGGGGCGGAGACCGATCTGGATCTGGGCCACTACGAGCGGTTTATCGATGAGAACCTCACCGTCCACTCCTCGGTCTCCTCGGGCCAGGTGTACTGGAATGTGCTCAGCCGGGAGCGGGCGGGGGACTACCTGGGGGGCACGGTGCAGATTATTCCCCACATTACCGGAGAGATCAAGCGCAATATCTACACACTGGACACCCCGGATACCGATGTGGCCATCGTGGAGATCGGCGGCACGGTGGGCGATATTGAGAGCCAGCCCTTCCTGGAATCCATCCGCCAGATTGCCGCCGAGCGGGGGCGGCAGAATGTGATGTTCATCCACGTCTCTCTCATTGTCTCCATCCCCGGCTCCGGCGAGCTCAAGAGCAAGCCAACCCAGCACTCCGCCAAGGAGCTGCTGGCCCTGGGCATTCAGCCCGACGTGATCCTCTGCCGCAGCGATGCCCACGTCCCGGAGGAGATCCTGGAGAAGATCTCCCTGTTCTGCAACATTCCAAGAGAGAGCGCCATCCCCAACCTGACGGCGGACATCCTCTACGACGTACCCCTCATGCTGGAGCGGGCGGGGCTGGCCGACGTGGTGGTGCGGCGGCTGGGTCTCATCTGCCACGCCCCCGACCTCACCGAGTGGGCCACCATGGTGCACCGGGCCAAGCACCCCGGGGGGAGCGTAAAGATTGCCCTGGTAGGCAAGTACGTGGCCCTGCACGACGCCTACCTGTCGGTGGTGGAGGCCCTCACCCACGCCGGGATTGAAAACGGCGTGAAAGTGGAGGTGGAGTGGGTGGACTCCCAGCAGGTGACCGCCCAGAGCGCTTCCCGTCTGCTGGCCGGGTGCGGCGGCATTCTGGTGCCCGGCGGTTTCGGCGACCGGGGGGTGGAGGGGATGATTGAAGCCATCCGCTACGCCAGGGAGGAGAAGATTCCCTTCTTCGGCATCTGCCTGGGGATGCAGATGGCGGTGGTGGAGTTTGCCCGGCACGTGGCCGGGCTGGAGGGCGCCCACTCCAGTGAGCTGGCCCAGACCAGTTACCCGGTGATTGACCTGATGCCCGATCAGCGGGGGGTTACCGCCAAGGGGGGTACCATGCGCCTGGGGGCCTACCCCTGCCGCCTGGCCGGGGAGGGCCGGGCCCGGATGGCCTACGGCGCAGAGGATATCAGCGAACGCCACCGCCACCGCTACGAGTTCAACAACCAGTACCGCCAGACGCTGGAGGAGAATGGGCTTGTTCTGTCCGGCCTGTCCCCCGACGGGCGGCTGGTGGAGATTGTGGAGCTGCCCAATCACCCCTGGTTTGTGGGGGTGCAGTTCCACCCCGAGTTTAAAAGCCGGCCCAACAGGGCCCACCCCCTCTTCCGGGACTTTATCGCCGCGGCGAAAAAGTACCTGGGGATATAGAGAACAATACCCGGCGCAGTTTTTTCTGCGCCGGGTATTTACTCGTCTGTATCTCCCTGCTCTTCCGCTGCGCCTTCTCCCGTCAACTCGCCCAGGTACTTGTACACCGTGTACCGGGATACCTGGAGCCGCTTGGCCACAAAGGGCACCGACTTGCGGAAGGAGAAGGCGCTCTTCTGATCCAGCAGGGCGATGATTCGCATCCGATCCCGCTTGGTCAGGGAGGCGACCGGCTTGCCCACCGCCGAGAGGCACTCGTCAAAGATCTCGGCCAGACGGCTGTCCCCCGCGTGCCACATGGCGCTTTACAGGTCGGCCTGAGCGCTCATCAGATCTACCAGGGTGCGGTTGGCGTACACCAGGGAGGAGTAGTCGAAGTTGATCCCCAGGGCCAGGTTGTAGTCCTCCCCAATGAGATGGAAGGTGCTGCTCTTGATCTGCTGGCCCGAGGGGGTGGTGGCGTAGAGGTTGACAAAATCGGTTATCCGGGCGTCCTCGTCCAGGTGGCGGGCGGTGCCCAGGATGTCCAGGGTGGAACCCACGGTGCGGCCTGAGACATGTCCGTTGTAGATAGACAAAATGGGATGGCCGGGATCCCCCATATCGTGCACCAGGGTCTCGCAGGAGGAGCCGAACATCTCCGCAATGCCCCGGGCAGTGCGGTCCAGAAATTCAAAGGCCTCGTCCCGATTCACAGCGCACTCCCCCTTATCGCCATTATTTTACTCTGGACGCCAAAAAAATGCAAGCGGTTTGCACACCGGGGGAGAACGTGCTATACTACAAAAAACAGTGGGAAAACGAGATGGGGGGAGTCCATATGGCCGCAATGAGCGCCGAGCAGCGCCGCCGCGCCGTGGCCGCGCTGCTGGAGCAGGCCGACGGGCCGGTGAGCGCCACTGCCCTGGCCAGGCGGTTTTCGGTAAGCCGTCAGATTATTGTGGGGGACGTGGCCCTGCTGCGGGCAGGGGGCGCGGACATTTCCGCCACTCCCCGGGGCTATGTGGCGGGCCGGGGCGGACCCGGCCTGGAGTGCAAGGTGGCCTGCGTCCACGCCCCCGAGGAGATGGGCCAGGAGCTCACTGCCATCGTGGACGCGGGGGGCGAGGCTGTGGACGTGATTGTGGAGCACGGGGTGTACGGTCAGCTTACCGGCGCGCTGCGCATCCGCTCCCGCCACGATGTGGAGCAGTTCCTGCGCAGAGTGGAGGAGCGGGAGGCCAAGCCCCTGTCCGACCTCACAGGCGGCATCCACCTGCACACCATCCGCTGTCCTGACCAGGCCACCCTGGATCGGGTGCTGGAGGCTCTGGACCGTCAGGGCTTTTTGCTGCATATGCAATAAATAAATGCGGGCCCGCTCCCTAATGGGGGCGGGCCCGTATTTGTTATCGGCCCAGCCAGACCAGGTTGGAGTCCGAGGTGAAGTTGGGCACACTGTAGAGCACCAGAGCCTGGTCAATGCCGTTTTCCTGAATATACTGGGCGGCGGAAAGCTTGTAGTAGCGCAGATCCAGCAGGTGGATCTCGGAAAAGTGAGGGGTGAGGAAGGGAACCAGGGAGTCGGTATAAGAGTCCCGGATGATGAGCAGCTTGGGCTTGTCCGTATTGGGGGTGGTGACCACGCCCAGGGACTGGTTGCCGCCCAGGAACATGGAGTACTTGTCCTTTACCGACAGGAAGGAGGTGTCGTAGAGCTGCCGGGGCTCCTCCACCGGGTTGCCCTTGCTGTCATAGGTGTGGGAGACCACGGTGATCCCCGTGTCGGGCACGTAGGTGGAGATAGTGTCCGGCTTCACCCAACGCACCCCGGAGGAGGAGAACACCGTACCGTAGAACTCCGTAGAGCGGATAGTCTCCTGGTACTCCTCCAGCGGCACCGGCTCAAAGCCCATAGCGGCGGCCAGACCGGTATAGCCGTAGTAGGCGCCCAGGCTGGTCCAGTGGTGGTCGGTGCGGTAGAAGATATACTCGTCCTGGTGCTCCCACAGCGGGGTGTACAGGTCGGCCCACACCGCCCCCGGCACGGCGGCCTGGGCCTGCTCCAGAATGGCGGTCTGGCTGGCGTTGGGCGCCCCCTCCGGCAGCCGGTCGGCCCAGATGCAGGCCTGAGTGGGAATGAGGGAGAAGGTCACCGGGATATCCACATTTTCCACAAACTTGTTCACATAACTCAGGTTATCTGTTACCCTATCCTCGTCCGGCTGGTCAAAGCGGGTAATGAGGGTGTCCTGGTCGGCAAAGTAGACGCCGTTGTTCTCCTGCTTGCCCAAAGCCAGCTCGGTGGCGGATTTCAGGGCGATCCAGCCGTCCCGGCCCACAAACTGGTCAGTGACATAGGTCTCGAAGTCGGACATGAACTCACCGGTGAATACGCTGCCGCTCTTCTCCAAGGGCAGGCGGATGGCAAAGTCCTCGGCGGAGAGCGTGGGCCGCTGGGCCAGCACCCGGTTTTCCATCTGGGAGAACTCCCGGTCGGGAGAGACGGCGTTGGCCACCAGGAATACCCCCAGGAAAGCGCAGAACAGGGCAGTGAGGAAGATACAGTACTTTTTCGACATGGGCGGTACCTCCAATCAGACAGTCAGAAGCGGAAGTAGAGGAAGGGATTATAGGTGGCGTCTACCAGGTAAGCGGTGGAGAAGATGAGTCCGGCCAGCAGCAGCACGGGGAGGATAATCCGCTCCGCCCGGGGAGGCAGCCGCTTCCACAGCCTGGCGGCCAGGGGGGTGGAGGCCACGGCGGCGATGAGAAGCATGGGCAGGTAGGAGCAGAAGTAGTACCACGCGCTCCCGTCGGTCAGACCGCCGCCCGCCATGCCGAACATGGCCCCCAGATAGGCGCCCATGTGGGCAAAGTCCTCCACAGCAAAGATGGCCCAGCTTACCGCCACCAGAAACAGGGTGTAAATGTGCCGCACCACAGCGGGCAGCCGCTCCAGCAGGCGCAGCAGGAAGGCCTTTTCCAGAATGAGCAGGGCGGCAAAGTAGAGCCCCCAGATGAGAAAGTTCCAGCTGGCGCCGTGCCAGATGCCGGTGGCGGCCCACACCAGAAGCAGGTTGAAAAACAGCCGGGGTCTGGACACCCGGTTGCCCCCCAGGGGGATATACAGGTATTCCCGGAACCAGGTGCCCAGGGAGATGTGCCAGCGGCGCCAGAACTCCGTGATGGACTTGGCAATATAGGGGTAGTTGAAGTTGCGCATGAACTCAAAGCCCAGCATGCGCCCCAGGCCCACCGCCATGTC
>CALWWS010000163.1 GCA_944385305.1 uncultured Oscillospiraceae bacterium
ACCGCCGAGATGAAGGAGCTCAAGGCCAACCCCAACCGCTCCGCCCACGGCGCGGTCATTGAGGCCAAGCTGGACAAGGGCCGCGGCCCGGTGGCCACCCTGCTGGTGCAGAACGGCACCCTGAAGCAGGGCGACGTGATCATCGCCGGCACCGCCGTGGGCCGTGTCCGGGCCATGACCAACGCCCGGGGGGAGAAGCTCACCCAGGCGGGCCCCTCCGTGCCTGTGGAGATCATCGGCATGAGCGAGGTGCCCGGCGCGGGCGACGACTTCCACGCCGTGGCCGACGAGCGCATGGCCCGTGAGCTGGTGGAGCAGCGCAAGCACGAGCAGAAGAATGCCGCCGCCAGCCCGGTGGGCAAGGTGAGCCTGGAGGATCTGTTCAGCCAGATCAAGCAGGGCGAGATGAAGGATCTCAACATCATCGTCAAGGCCGACGTGCAGGGCTCCGCCGAGGCGGTGAAGGCCAGCCTGGAGAAGCTCTCCAACGAGGAGGTGCGGGTGCGGGTCATCCACTGCGCTGTGGGCGCCATCAGCGAGAGCGATGTGATGCTGGCCGCCACCTCCAACGCCATCATTGTGGGCTTCAACGTCCGCCCGGACAACAACGCCAAGGAGAACGCCGCCCGCACCAACGTGGATATGCGCATGTACCGGGTGATCTACGACTGCATCCAGGAGATCGAGACCGCCATGAAGGGCATGCTGGCCCCCAAGTTCAAGGAAGTGGAGCTGGGCCAGGCGGAGGTGCGCAACGTCTTCCGCATCACCGGCGTGGGCATGGTGGCCGGCTGCTACGTCACAAACGGCAAGATGCAGCGGGGCGCCCAGATGCGCCTGCTGCGGGACAACATCGTCATCTACGACGGCTCCATCGCCTCCCTCCAGCGCTTCAAGGACAGCGTGAAGGAGGTGGCCGCCGGCTACGAGTGCGGCATTACCTTTGAGAAGTTCCAGGATATCAAGGAGGGAGACGTCATCGAGGCCTTCCTGATGGAGCAGATTGAGGTGTAAATGCCGCGCGAGTAGCCCCCGCGCAGCGGGGACGGCGCGAGTGCGCCGCACAAGGGTTTTCGCGGAGCGAAAACCTTGGCGCAGGGGCAATTCATTTGCCCCGAGCAGGTTGAAATCCGGGGCCCCCGCGGGATGCATATCCCGTGGGGTGTGCGGCATTACCTTTGAGAAGTTCCAGGATATCAAGGAGGGCGATGTGATCGAGGCCTTCCTGATGGAGCAGATTGAGGTGTAATCTGCCCTCCCGCAGATTGAAGCATCAGAACAGACAAAAAGCAGACCCGTTCCGTCCCCAAGTCATTTGAGGAGGGGGCGGGTCTGTACTGCATGATAGGAGAAAACCATGGCAAGTAATCGCATCGGACGCATCAACGAGGAGATTCAGCGGGAGCTGTCCGCCCTCATCCGCACGGTGAAGGACCCCCGGGTCCACGGACTGGTCTCCCTCACCGCGGTGGACACCACCGCCGATCTCCGCTACGCCAAAATCTACGTCAGCGTACTGGACAAGAGCGACGTAAAGGAAGTGGTGAAGGGCCTGAAGTCGGCGGCGGGCTACCTGCGCCGGGAGCTGGGGGCCGCCCTCAAGCTGCGCTACACCCCCGAGCTGCTCTTTGTGGAGGACGACTCCATCGGCAAGGGAGCCCACATCCTCAGCCTGCTGCGGGACGAGAGCGTGGTCAAGCCCGCCAACCCCGCCAACGCCCACATTGACCTGGACAGCGAGGAGTAAGCTATGACGGTAACCGAAGCGGCGGCCTGGCTGAAGGGCCGCGACCGCTACCTGATTCTCACCCACAAGCGCCCCGACGGGGACACGGTGGGCTGCGCCGCCGCCCTGTGCCGGGGGCTGCGTGGGCTGGGCAAGACGGCCCACATCTGCCCCGGCGTGGGGGCCACCCACCTGTTTACCCCCTACCTGGAGGGCCTGCTGGCCCCGGAGGGGTACGCGCCGGACACCGTGGTGAGCGTGGATATCGCCGCCCGGAGCCTGTTTACCGACGCCGGGCGGCCCTGGCTGGAGCGGGGGATTGACCTGGCCATCGACCACCACCCCTCCCAGGAGTTCTTTGCAGCGGAGACCTGCCTGGACGCCTCCCGGGCGGCCTGCGGGGAGATTGTCTACCACATTTTGAAGGAGCTGGGCTGCATTGACCGGGAGACCGCCCTGCCTTTGTATGTGGCGGTGTCCACCGACTGCGGCTGCTTCCAGTACGGCAATACCACCGCCCACACCCACCGGGTGGCCGCCGCCCTCATGGACACCGGCCTGGACGTATTCCCCCTGAACAAGCGCCACTTCCGCACCAAGAGCTGGGCCCGCCTGCAGGTGGAGCGGCTCATCGTGGAGCGGATGCACCGCTATGAGGGCGGCAGAATCGCCGCCGCCCCCGTGTCCCTCTCCCTCATGGAGGAGGCGGGAGCCACCGAGGAGGACATGGAGGACATCGCCGCCTTTCTGGGCCAGATCGAGGGGGTGGAGACCTCTGTTACCCTGCGGGAGCTGGAGGACGGGGCGTGCAAGATCTCCCTGCGCACCTCCGGCGGGCTGAGCGCCACCAAGGTGTGCGCCCTGCTGGGGGGCGGCGGCCACGCCGCCGCCGCCGGGTGCACCGTGCCCGGCCCCCTGGAGGAGGCCGAGACCGCCATCCTGGCCGCCATCATGCAGGTGGAATCAGATGGCTAACGGCGTTCTTATCATCCACAAACCCGCCGGGTGGACCAGCATGGACGTATGTGCCAAGCTGCGGGGGATTTATCACGAGAAGCGGGTGGGCCACGCGGGTACCCTGGACCCCATGGCCACCGGGGTGCTCCCCGTCTTTCTGGGCCGGGCCACCCGGGCGATCTCCCTGTTGGAGGACTCCGATAAGGAATATATTGCCGGGTTACAACTGGGCGTTATCACAGATACTCAGGACACCACGGGCACAGAGCTGGAGAGACGGCCCGTGGAGGTGACTCCCGCCCAACTGGAGGCGGCCCTGGCTCCCTTCCGGGGGGAGATTCTCCAGGTGCCCCCCATGTACTCAGCGGTGAAGCGCCAGGGCAAGAAGCTCTATGAGCTGGCCCGCCGGGGGTTGGAGGTGGAGCGAGCGCCCCGGCCGGTGACCATCCACGCCCTGGAGGTGCTGGAGTGGACGGGGGCGGAGACCTGCCTGCTGCGGGTGGCCTGCTCCAAGGGCACCTACGTGCGCACCCTGTGCCACGACATCGGCTCCGCCCTGGGCTGCGGGGGGGCCATGTGCTCCCTGGAGCGCACCCGGGCGGCGGGCTTTACTCTGGAACAGACGGTGACTTTGGAGCAGATCCAGGGAGCGCCCAACCCGGAGGCCCTGCTGATGCCGGTGGACAGCTGCTTTGCCGGCCTGCCCATGCTGCTGCTCACCAGTCCCCAGGCGGAGAAGAAAATCCGCAGCGGCGCGGCGGTCACCCTCCCCATCCCGCCGGGCGACGGGCTCTACCGGCTGTACGGCGAGGACAAGACCTTCCTGGCCCTGAGCCGTGCGGAGGGAACAAGCCTGACCACCATCAAGAGTTTTTTCGAGGTGTAGAGACATGCAGCAAGAAAAACGGGTCATCGCCCTGGGCTTTTTTGACGGGGTGCATATCGGCCACGGGGCGCTGCTGCGCCGGGTGGGGGAGATGGCGGCCAGGCTGGGGGCGGTGCCTGCGGCGGTCACCTTTGACACCCACCCCACCAACCTGATCCTGAAGACCCCGGTGCCCCTGCTCACCTCCCCCCTGGACCGGGCGGAGCTGATGCGCCGCTGCTACGGCATCCGGGACGTGATTGTGGCCCGCTTTGACGAGCGGATGATGAAAATGCCCTGGCAGGACTTCGTCACCGGCTATCTGGTGGCGGAGCACGGGGCGGTGCACCTGGTGGCGGGGCACGA
>CALWWS010000164.1 GCA_944385305.1 uncultured Oscillospiraceae bacterium
AGTCGTAGGGGTTGATGCGGGTGATCTTGCCGTCGTTGCAGTCCACCTTGCACAGCGCGCCGCTCTCAGGGCCCATCAGGCTGAAGCTGACCAGGCATTCTTGATCTGGCGTTACTTTCTTGTTCAACTCAATTCCTCCTAACGTTGGCACATGCGTTCACCAGCTTTAGTATAAATTTGACCCGTTTAAAACGGAAACAATTCTTCGCCACCATCTACAACAACAATTTGTTGTTACAGATTTCACGCCAAAAAAGTTGTGGCTGGCGCCGGGCCGCCTTGCGTTTTTCCCCCGGCCGCACTATAATGGGTACATCACATACTGATGAGAGGTGGGCTGACATGGGCCAGGAAAACAAATTCCGCTGCTTTCTCTCCCTGGCGGAGACGTGCAGTTTTACCGTGACGGCTAAAATGCTCTTTCTCACCCAGCAGGCGGTGAGCAAGAACATCCGCAACCTGGAGGAGGAGCTGGGCTTTCCCCTGTTCATCCGCACCTCCCGGTCGGTGGAGCTCACGGAGCAGGGCCGGCAGTGTTACGAGCTTATCTCCAAGCTGGCCAACCAGTACAGTGTGGGCATGGCCTCCATCCGAAAAAGCGCTAACCTGTCCGCCCACACCCTGCGCCTGGGGCTGCAGAGCTTTCTCAACTTCGGCACCGCCCTGGAGACCGCGCTGGCCGAGCTGCGGGAGCAGGTGAGCGACCTGCAGACCGAGAGCACCCGCTTCTCCCCCCTGATGCTGCTGGAGCGCCTGCGGGAGCGGCGGCTGGATCTGATCCTGGTCTACCGGCGGTTTTTGACCGACACCAGGGGGCTGCGCTCTTTGGAGCTGACCACCTCTCCCCGGTGTCTCATGGTCTCCCTCAACGACCCCCTGCTGCGCCCGGGGGCCGACTGGCAGCAGTCCAAGGCCTACCCCCTCATCTCCGACTCGGTGCGGGGGGAGAGCAGCGAGGACTTTCAGACGCGCATCCAGGCCGACATCCAGGCGCTGGGCCTGTGCCCCAGTGAGATCATCTGGGTGCCCGACCGGGACACGGCCTACACCTACGCCGAGATGGGCCGGGGCGTGGTGGTGGGCACCGAGATGAGCCGCATGGCCCAGGCCCGCAACCTGGCCAGCTTTCCCATGCAGGCCCACGAGGTGCTCCTGGCGGTGTGGCGCAAGGGGGAGCGCAACCCCCTGGTGGAGCAGTACGCCCGGCAGGTGTGCCAGACCTACCAGGCGGGCACGCTGTGATACCCGCAAGAGAAAAAGTGATATCCCCGCCCGGAGCAGCCTGAACCCCTGTGTTTTCAAGCCATCCGGGCCTTTTTGCCTTCCCGGGGCGAATTGACAGGGGTGCCCGGGCGGAGTTAAGATAGGTTCAGGATTTGCAGTATCTTTGCAGTGTGCATGAAAAGAAAGGAGATCCGGCTATGAACTATCCCCATCTGTTTGAGCCCATCCAGTTGGGCAAGACCCTGTTCCGCAACCGTATCTTTGCCTCCCCCACCGGTCACCATGAGATGACCCCCGACTGCTTCCCCGACGCCGAGGTGGTGGCCTTCTATGAGCACAAGGCCATGGGCGGCTCGGCCTCGGTGTGCGTGGGCGACTGCATCGTGGACACCCTCACCGGCCAGTCCCACGTCAAGCAGATCCACATTGACGATCCCCTGGTGGTCCCCTCCCTCACCGCCGTGGCCACCGCCATCTCCCGCCACGGCGCCGTGGCCTCCGCCGAGCTGAGCCACGACGGCAAGTTCTCCCACGTGCCTGAGCTGGTGGGCGGCCTGGTGGGCGAGTACGGCCCCTGCCTCAAGCCCGGCCAGGTGGGCGAGACCTACGGTCCTGTGGAGGACCACAGCCCCGGCGGCCATCTCATCAAGGAGATGCCTGAGGAGCTCATTTACCATATCATCGACTGCTTCGGCAAGGCGGCCGCCGTGGCCAAGCACTGCGGCTTCGGCATGATCACCATCCACGGCGGCCACGGCTGGCTGCTCACCCAGTTCGCCTCCCCCTTCGTCAATAAGCGCACCGACCAGTGGGGCGGCAGCTTTGAAAACCGCATGCGCCTGACCTACGCCGTCATCGACAGCGTGCGCAAGGCGGTGGGCCCCGGCTTCCCCATCGAGTTCCGCATGAGCGGCGACGAGTGCTTCGAGGGCGGCTACGACCTGGAGTACGGCGTAAAGATCGCCAAGGCCATCGACGGGAAGGTGGACCTCATCCACGTCTCCGCCGGCAACCACGAGGGCCCGGGCACCTTCGTCATCACCCATCCCAGCCAGTACCTGCCCGACGGGTGCAACGTGAAGTTCGCCGCCGAGAACAAAAAGCACGTGAAGACCCCCGTGGCCACCGTGGGCGCCCTGAGTGACCCGGAGCTGATGGACGAGATCATCGCCTCGGGCAAGGCCGACGTGGTGCAGATGGCCCGTGAGCTGCTGGTGGATCCCCAGTTCCCCAACAAGGTGCGCCGGGGCGAGGGGGACGACGTGCACCGCTGCATGCGCTGCGAGACCTGCTTCTCCTATGCCTTCACCAACCGCTATCACCGCTGCGCCATCAACCCCCGCCTGGGTACTTACGTGGACGACAAGTTCGACATCCCCGCCGCCAAGCCCCAGACCGTGCTGGTGGTGGGCGGCGGCGTAGGCGGCATGCAGGCCGCCCTCACCGCGGCCGAGCGGGGCCACAAGGTCATCCTGTGTGAGAAGTCCGACCGGCTGGGCGGTGTGCTCAACTGCGAGCGGGGCGTGCCCTTCAAGAAAAACCTGGTGGGCTATCTGGACCGCCAGGCCAAGCTGGTGGGCAAGGCCGCCATTGACGTGCGCCTGAACACCGAGGTCACCCCCGAGCTGGCCCGTGAACTGCGCCCCGACGCCATCATCGCCGCTGTGGGCGCCGAGCCTGTGAAGCCCCCCATCCCCGGCATCGACGGGGCCAACGTGAAGAGCGCGGCCCAGGTGTACGACGATCCTGAGTCCGTGGGGAAAAACGTGGTCATCCTGGGCGGCGGCCTGGTGGGCCTGGAGCTGGCCATCCACCTGGGCGACCTGGGACGCAATGTCACCGTGGTGGAGATGCTGGACCACCTGAACGACGGCGGCAACCTCATCCTGCTCCAGGCCATCGACACCCAGCTCAAGCGCCTGGGCACCAAGATCTGCCTGAACACCAAGGCGGTGGAGGTGGGCGCCAAGGGCCTGGTGGCCGAGGGCCCGGAGGGCAAGGTCACCTTCGACGCCGACACCGTGGTGTACGCCGCCGGCCAGCGCCCCCTGCTGGAGGTGGTGAAGGCCCTGAGCGACTGCGCCCCCACCTTCTCCTACCTGGGAGACTGCCGCGCGCCCCGGGTCATCGCCGACGCCACCCGCGAGGCCTACTACATGGCCCGGGACATCGGCCGGTAAGCCCCGACTTTTGCCGGAAGGCAAAGAATCTGACGGATGTTCAAAAACAAGGCGCCCGACGGGACGCTCAATCTCTCCGGGAAAAAAATCGCCCTGCTGCGTGCGCGGCTGCCGGGGCGGGTGTCCCAGCGGGGCCTGGCCGAGCTGCTCCAGCTGGAAGGGGTGGATCTGGACAAGAACGCCATCCAGAAGATCGAGTGCGGAAAGCGCTTTGTCACCGACGTGGAGCTCAAGGCCCTGGCCAAGATCTTCGGGGTCTCTGCGGACGAACTGCTGCAATAGCATACAAAGGGCCAGCCGGTTTCGGCTGGCCCTTTGTTTTGCCGGCGGAGCCCGTTACGCCCCGGCCAGGATGCGCCGGGAGAGCTCCTCCGCCGTGCGGTAGACCCCCTCGAACTCCACGTGGGGATTGTACAGCGCCTCCAGCTCGTCGTGCATCTGCTTGGCCTGGTGCAGGCAGTCCACCGCCTCCTCCACCAGCGCCGCCGACACCTTGCGGGAAAAGCGCAGCCGGGCGCGGCTGCGCCGCACCAGCTCGCTGTCCACCATGGCGTCCACCCGGATGCGCCGGTAGGGCTTGCCGGGGCAGGGCGCCGAGGGCACCGAGGACAGAAACGCCAGGGAGAGGGAGGGGATGATCAGGTGCTCCAGCCGGTCGGGGGGCATGGGGGAGGGGCGGGCCACCGCGTCGGGCCCCGCCGCCGTCACGGCGGTGAGGATGTGGGTGA
>CALWWS010000165.1 GCA_944385305.1 uncultured Oscillospiraceae bacterium
ATATACAAAAACTTCACCCCGGGGGCGCCGAACAGCCAGGTCACCGACACGCAGATGGCCAACAGCAGGGCCACCACCGTCAGCACAGCCAGGGGCTTGCTTCCCTTCCCCTTCCGCCGGAGGGCCAGCCAGGCTATCAGCAGCACCACAAAGCACAGGGGAAGCACATAGGTGAGCACATGGAACACCGGGCGCAGCGCCACGGCAAAGTCGATCTCCGCCACCCGGTAGTTGACATAAAAGCGGTTGAGCATCAAGACAAAAAATTCCACCACAACGGTGCCCACGATCCACCACAGGACCTTGTTGAGGACAATATCCTCCTGGATCTCCCGTTTGGACTGTTCTTTTTTCTTCATGTATCCATCTCCTGTTGCCGGGCATCTGTGTTCCGCTGCCGCCCTGGGCGGGATGCCTTCGGATCATCAATCTCATATATTTTAGCAGAAAGCAGGCCGCTTTGCAACACAAAATCCCTTCAGTCTTTACCGCCGGGTGGGATCTGTGCTAAAATAGGACATATCATCTGAAGTATGGAATAATAGGAGTATGCCATGAAACGCTGGATTTCTTTCCTTCTGGCCTTTTCCTTTCTCTGCCTGGCGGGCTGCGGCGCTCCCACCGTGGGCGATGTGGGCACCTCGGGGCAAATTTTCGCCATGGACACGGTGATGAATCTCACTCTCTTCGGGGAGCGGGCAGAAAGCGCCCTGGAGAGCGCCCGGACGGAGATCACCCGGCTGGAGCAGCTGCTCTCCCGCACCCGGGAGGAGAGCCAGATCTCCATGCTCAACGCCCACGCCGGGGACGGGGTGGAGATCTCCGTGGAGAGCGACCTGGCCGGTCTGCTCGCCTTCGCCAAATCGGTGCACCAGGCCCTGCCCGGCTGCTTTGACATCACCATCGCCCCGGTGATGGACGCCTGGGGCTTCACCAAGGACGCCTACCGGGTGCCCGGCGAGGAGGAGCTGGCGGAGCTGCTGGAGCTGGTAAACAGCGAGGATCTGCTGGTGGACGAGCAGGCCTCCACCGCCCGCCTGGCCCGCTCCGGCATGGAGCTGGATCTGGGCGCCCTGGCCAAGGGCTTTGCCGCCGGCCGGGTGCAGGCCGCCATCCAGGCCGAGGGGATTACCTGCGCCATGCTGGATCTGGGGGGGAACATCACCGCGCTGGGCAGCAAGGAGGACGGCTCCCCCTGGCGGGTGGCGGTGAAAAATCCCCAGGACACCGGCACCTATGTGGGGGTGCTCTCCCTCACCGACGCCACCGCCTCCACCTCCGGGGGCTACGAGCGCTATTTTGAGGAGGACGGGGTACGCTACCACCACATCATCGACCCCAAGACCGGCGCCCCCGCCCAGTCCGGCCTGCTGTCGGTGAGCGTGATCTCCCCCGACCCCCTGCTGGCCGACGCCCTGTCCACCGCCCTGTTCGTGGCAGGGGAGGAGGAGGCCCTGGACTACTGGCGGCAGTCGGAGGACTTTGAGCTGGTGCTGTGCACCCAGGACAACCGGGTGGTGGTCACCCAGGGTCTGGAGGAGAGCTTCCGGTTTGACGGAGAGGAGCTGGGGTATACCTATGAGATTGCCCGCCGCTGAGCGCCGCAGGCCCGGGCCGGGGGACGGGATCATCGCCGCCCTGGTTATCGCCGCGGCGGTGGTTCTCCTGCTGCTGCTGCGCCCCGCGTCGGGGGACGTCCTCACCGCCACCGTGCTGCTGGACGGGGCGCAGGTGGGGCAGTACGATCTCAGCGGCGTGGAGCAGTCCTTCCTCCTCCCCCTGGAGGGGACGGCCTACCCCGTGGTCATCGAGCTGCAGCCCGGCCGGGTCCGGGTGGCGGAAAGCGGCTGCCCCAGCCAGGACTGCGTCCACACCGGCTGGGCGGACAGCCCCGGGGAGCAGATTATCTGCCTGCCCAACCGCCTGGTCATCTCCCTGTCCGGAACCGATCACCCGGACTTTGACGCGGTGACCGGGTAAAAGTTCCCTGGAAAGGAGGGATTTTCTTGCCCGCTTCCCTTGGGCGGCTCACCCGCTGCGCGGTGCTCACCGCCCTGGCCCTGGCCCTCTCCGTGGCGGAGGGGCTGGTGCCCCTGACCGTCATTTTCCCCCTGCCCGGCCTGCGGCTGGGGCTGGCCAACCTGGTGACGGTGTACGCCCTGTGCCGCCTGTCCGGGCGGGAGGCCCTGCTTATCCTGGCCGCCCGCTGCCTGCTGGGCAGCCTGGTGGGGGGCAACCTCACCGCCCTGGCCTTCTCCCTCACCGGCGGGCTGTTGGCCCTGGGGGTGATGGCCGCCGCCCTGCGCCTGCCCGGCACCTCCCTGTTCGGGGTGTCCATCGCCGGGGCCGCCGCCCACAACACCGGGCAGATCCTGGCCGCCCTGGCGGTGCTCCAGACCCAGGCCCCCCTGGTCTACCTCCCGCCCCTGCTGCTGTGCTCCCTGGTCACCGGAGCGGTCACCGGGGGGATCTCCACCCTGCTGGTCCGCCGGGTGCCCGCCGCCCCCTTTGAAAGAAAATCTTTATAATTTTGTCACCGTTTTGAGATTCATTTTGCTCTCCCATCCCCTATGATGGGTGCCAGAGAAATAGAAGCAGGAGGAATCAGCAGCAATGAAAAAGTTTTGGGGCCGCCTCGTCCCTCTGGCACTGTGCGCGGCCATCGCCCTGGGCCTGTCGGCCTGCAAGACCGGCGAGGAACAGGGGGCGCAGAGCTCCAGCTCTCCCGCCCCCCAGTCCAGCTCCCCCACCCCCACCGACACCGCCCCGGTGGAGACCGCCCCCGCCGCCGACCCTTACGAGGCGGTGCGCACCTACTGGAGCGAGGATGAGCTTACCCAGGCCTGGGGCCCGGAAAAGCCGGTGGAGCACCTGTTCTTCCACCCCCTCATCGCCTACCCGGAGTACACCTTCTCCGACGCCATCCCCGCCGACCGCCAGGCGGGGCTGGACGACTGGATGGTGACGGTGGACGAGTTCAACAAGATCCTCCAAAGCGTGTATGAAAAGGGCTATATCCTGGTGAACATGGGGGATGTGTGGAGCGAGGTCACCGACGAGAGCGGCACCCGCATGGTGCGCAACACCCTCATGCTCCCTGAGGGGAAAAAGCCCCTGGTCATCTCCTTTGACGATGTGAACTACTACCAGTACATGCTGGAGGAGGGCTTCACCTCCAAGCTGGTGCTGGGGGAGGACGGGCAGATCTGGGCGGAG
>CALWWS010000166.1 GCA_944385305.1 uncultured Oscillospiraceae bacterium
TGCAGCAGGCCATCCGTACCATCAAGGCCGCCTGCCCCGACTTCTACGTGATCACCGACGTGTGCATGTGCGAGTACACCGACCACGGCCACTGCGGCATTCTCAAGGGGGAGCAGGTGGACAACGATCCCACCCTGGAGGTGCTCTGCAAGGAGGCCCTCTCCCACGCCCGGGCGGGGGCGGATATGGTGGCCCCCTCGGACATGATGGACGGCCGGGTGGCCGCCATCCGGGCGGCTCTGGACGGGGACGGGCGGCAGGAGGTGCCCATCCTGGCCTACTCGGCCAAGTACGCCTCCGCCTTCTACGGCCCCTTCCGGGGGGCGGCGGACTCCACCCCCGCCTTCGGCGACCGGCAGGGCTACCAGATGGATCCCCACAACGTGAAGGAGGCCCTGAAGGAGTGCGCCCTGGACGTGGAGGAGGGGGCGGACATCCTGATGGTGAAGCCCGCCCTGGCCTATCTGGACGTGATCCGCGCCTGCGCCCAGACCTTCCGGCTGCCCCTGTGCGCCTACTCGGTGTCCGGGGAGTACGCCATGATCAAGGCCGCCGGGATGGCGGGACTGGTGGACGAGCACCGCATCATGTGCGAGAGCGCCCTGGCCGTCTACCGGGCGGGGGCCAACATGCTCATCACCTACTTCGCCCCCGAGCTGGCCCAGGCCATGAAGAAGGGGGATGTGGGCTGATGGATATCTCCCAGAGCCTCTTTGAGCAGGCCAAGCAGGTGCTGCCCGGCGGAGTCAACTCCCCGGTGCGGGCCTTCCGGGCAGTGGGGATAGCCCCCCGGTTCATCACCCGGGCGGAGGGAGCCAGAATCTATGACGAGGACGGGAAGAGCTACATCGACTATGTGGGCTCCTGGGGTCCCATGATTTTGGGCCACAACCACCCCGCCATCCGCCGGGCGGTGGAGGAGGCGGTGAAGGGCGGACTGTCCTTCGGCGCGCCCACCCGCCGGGAGGTGGAGATCGCCCAGCTCATGGTGGAGCTGGTGCCCAACATCGAGATGGTGCGCATGGTCAACTCGGGCACCGAAGCGGTGATGTCCGCCGTCCGGTTGGCCCGGGGGGCCACCGGCAGGGACAAGATCATCAAGTTCGAGGGCTGCTACCACGGCCACTCTGACTGCCTGCTGGTAAACGCCGGCTCGTCCGCCCTGGCGGGGGGGCACCCCAGCTCCGCCGGGGTGCCCGAGGACATTGTAAAGCACACCCTCACCGCCCAGTTCAACAACCTGGCCTCGGTGCAGGCCCTGCTGGAGGCATACTCCGGCCAGATTGCCTGCGTGATTGTGGAGCCGGTGGCGGCCAACATGGGTGTAGTAGGCCCCGCCCCCGGGTTCCTGGAGGGGCTGCGAGCCCTGTGCGACCGCCACGGGGCGCTGCTCATCTTCGACGAGGTGATCACCGGCTTCCGCCTGGCCCTGGGCGGCGCTCAGGAGTACTTCGGCGTGAAGGCAGACCTGGTGGTGTTCGGCAAGATCATCGGCGGTGGCATGCCGGTGGGGGCCTACTGCGGGCCCCGGGCCCTGATGGAGCAGGTGGCCCCCTGCGGGCCGGTGTACCAGGCGGGCACCCTGTCGGGAAACCCGGTGGCCATGGCCGCCGGGCTGGCCCAGCTGCGCTGGCTGCGGGACAACCCCCGGATCTATGAAGAGATCGAGGAGAAGGCCGCCTGGCTGGCCGACGGCATGCGGGCCGCCGCGGCGGACACGGGGACGGCGGTGGCGGTAAACCAGGTGGGCTCTCTGCTGGCCCCCTTCTTCTATCCCTC
Organism: uncultured Oscillospiraceae bacterium; assembly: GCA_944385305.1. Lineage (GTDB taxonomy): Bacteria > Bacillota > Clostridia > Oscillospirales > Oscillospiraceae > CALWWS01. The sequence goes on from CALWWS010000166.1 coordinate 1,780, forward strand.
TCCGGTGACCAGCTTTGTGGACGCCAAGGGGAGCGACGTGGACAAGTACGCCCGCTACTTCCAGGGGATGCTGGAGCGGGGGATCTACCTGGCACCCGCCCAGTTCGAGGCCATGTTCGTCTCTCACGCCCACACCTGGGAGCAGCTGGAGGACACCCTGGCCGCTGTGCGGGCGGTATTCGCCCGGCTGAGCTGAAAAAAGCGCGGCCCCCGTTTTGGGGGCCGCGCATATTTTTTAATATTCTATGCCCCGCCGGGCGGGGATCCCCTGGTCGTAGGGGTGCTGCTCCTTGGCAAAGCGGGTGATGTAGTCCGCCCGGGCCTCCAGACAGGGGGGCAGGCTGTGGCCGGTGAGCACCACCTCCAGCCCCGCCGGGCGGCTGTCCAGCAGGGCGCACAGGGCCCCCTCGGGGAGAAGGCCTGCGTCCAGGGCGTCGATCACCTCGTCCAGCACCAGCAGGTCGGCCTCCGCCGCCTCCGCTTCCGCCCGGCCCAGCAGGGCCAGACACTCCCCGGCGGTGAGGGCCAGCTCCGCCTGGTCCATCTGGAAGGTGAACTTGCCCAGGCTCTTGCCCCGGAGCACCGGGATGCCCAGGCGGCGGGCGGCGGACAACTCCCCGCTCTCCCCCGCCTTGAGGAACTGGGCGATCACCGCCCGGCCATTCCACCCGGCGCAGCGCAGCGCCAGGCCGAAGGCCGCCGTGGTCTTCCCCTTGCCGTCCCCGTAGTAGATGTGCGTCAGTCCCTGCTCCATGGGCGCCCCCTCCTTTTCCACCAGTATACCCGCCTCAGGCCCCCGGGGCAAGGGCGGGATTTACAAATCGTTCACAGCGCGGTCAAAAACCGTCCAACTCTTTCCTGGCCGGCGGTGGTAAAGTATACCCACAGCCAAACAGAGACAACCGGCGGGAGAACCTCCGGGAGAGCGCGGGGCAATATGCCGCCCGGGCGCTCCCCAGGCAAGCGGAGCCTCCCCCCTCACTGCCCCCCGGGCTGGGGGGGCAGACAAAAGACAACACGCAGGGCGTGTTTTCATATAAATAAAGCAGAGCGGACGGCCCCTTTCGGGCTGTCCGCTCTGTGAGGTTTTGGACTATACGCAGCGGCTGAGCAGCTTCTCCCAGCGCTGATCCACCTCCTGCTGAACCTGCTCCACCATCCACTCGTTGCCCGGCTTGAAGCAGTGGCGGAAGCGGCCCTGGAGCTTCATAAACTCGGCCACGGGCACCTTTTTCTTGGGCTCGTAGTTCAGGTGCCACTCCCCGTCGATGATCTCGTACAGGGGCCACACACAGCTCTCCACCGCCAGGCGGCACAGCTGGGGAAGCAGCTCGGGGGGATACTGCCAGCCCCGGGGGCAGGGGGCCATCACGTTGACGAAGGCGGGGCCGGGGGTGTAGATGGCCCGGTGGGCCTTCTCGTGGAAGTCCTTGAAGTTGCCGATGAAGGTGGTCTGGGCCACGTAGGGGATGTGGTGGGCCGCCATGATCTCGGTGAGATCCTTCTTCCCCTGGGGCTTGCCCAGGCTGGCCGAGCCCACCGGGGAGGTGGTGGCGTTGGCAAAGCGGGGGGTGGAGGAGGAGCGCTGGATGCCGGTGTTCATATAGGCCTCGTTGTCGTAGCAGAAGTAGACCATGTCGTGGCCCCGCTCCATTGCACCCGACAGGGACTGGAAGCCGATGTCGTAGGTGCCGCCGTCCCCGCCGATGGTGAGGAATTTATAGGTGCCGTCAATCTTCCCCTTGCGCTTGAGCACCTGGTAGGCCGCCTCCACGCCGCCGCAGGTGGCGGCGGCGTTTTCAAAGGCGGAGTGGATGTAGGAGTCCTCCCAGGCGGTATAGGGGTAGAGGAAGGAGGAGACCTCCAGACAGCCGGTGGCGTTGCAGATCACCGCCTTGTCCCCCTCGTCCAGGGCGCGGGTCATGGCCCGGCAGACAATGCCCGCCCCGCAGCCGGCGCACAGCCGGTGACCGCCCACAAACCGCTCGGGCTTGCTCAGCTCCGCCTTGTGATTATACGCCATGCTGCAGCACCTCCTTCTGATTGCTCCGCTGGCCCATGTGCAGGTAGCGGG
>CALWWS010000167.1 GCA_944385305.1 uncultured Oscillospiraceae bacterium
TGGGAGGGGATCTGGGACTCGTCCACGTCCTCGGTGGCCTCGTCGTCCTGCTGGTCCAGCTCGGCCTTGATGAGGATGTGGCGGATGTTCACCGTGGGCTCCTCATCCAGGAAGCGATCCAGGAAGAGCATCACATAGTAGCCGGAGCCGGACTCCACATAGCCCACATCGCCCGCCTGCCGGGCGTCGTCCATGAGCCATTCAGCATAGGGCAGGCCGTACTGGGTGAGCACCAGGCCGGTGATGCTGTCGGTCTTGCTGGCGTCGGGGTTGTCGGTGTAGGACTCCTTGGAGGATTCGCTGACATACTGGGGCGCGGCCTCGATGAAGGCGGCCTCATGGTCGGAGGCGGCGCCGATCTCGGCCACAGCCTGGATGGCCTTGTTCATGGCCTCCTCCATGGCGGCCTGCTGCTCCTCCTCGGTGGCGGTGACGGTGTTGCCCTCGTCGTCCACCAGGGCGTTGCCCTCCTCATCAGTGGGGTTAGGGGCGGTGCCGTCAATGTAGAAGGAGCGGAAGGTGTAGCTGTCCAGCTCGGCGGCGTGCTCCTGGTAGTAGGCGTCCAGCTCCTCGTCGGTGTAGGTCAGGGCGTCCTGGCGGCTGTTGGCGTACTCCTGAGCCAGGGTGGCCTTCTCCAGATTGCTGCGGAAGACCTTTTCGGTGACCATGCTGCCGTAGGACTGGGCAAAGTAGGAGGCACGGGTGATGCTGTACTGGGCGCAGATCTGATCAATCTGCTCAAACACATCGTCAATCTCCGCCTGGCCCTCAGCCGAGAGGGTGTACCCCTCCGCCTGGGCGGCGGCGCACAGGGCGGTCACCTGGCGCACGGTGGCCAGGGCCTGCTCCTGGAAGTACTGCTGATAGGTGGTGCCCGTCTCCTCGTCCTGAATCTGCTCGGACAGGGGCTTGGAGGTGTCGAAGGGGGCGCTCATGCCGTAGCTGGTGTACATGCTGTACTCGGAGTTGACCGCCTGGTAGTAGTAGTACTGCATATCGCGCACGGAGATCTTCTCGCTGCCCACCGTGGCGGCAGTGGCGTTTGCCTGGAACACGCCGGAGTTCCACACCAGCAGGATAACCACCAGAACAGCTACGATCACGCCAAAGACGGTGTAGCCGATGGTCTTGCGCCTGGCCTTGGCCTGCTCGGCCTGCTCCTTGCGCTGCTTCTGGGTGAGGGCCTCGTTGAGATCGCCCTTGCGCTGCTTCTTTTCTCTGGATGCGCTCATTGGTCGCTTCAGTCCTCTCGTCAATGTTGCGGTTTTTCCGGGGGAAATTCCGTAGACTTGTGACATTATACAGGAATACGCCCCGGCTTGCAAGTGCAAAAACGTGTCCGCAGCGGGGAAAGACGCATTTTACACTTTGTTCAAAAAGAAAAGCCCCACGAAACATGACGTTTCGTGGGGGCCCCGCTCTGGCCGTGCGGACTCATTTAAAACCTGCACAAGATGGCAGGTGGGTTGCCTCCATACCGCTTCAGTGCTTCCAACTTCCAGCCCGCCCCCAGGGGGCGGCGCCGGGAGGCCTGCGATCCACGGTATGAGGGGGGCATCCCGTTTGAGAGATGTGGGTTTAAATAGAACCCGTCACGCACCGAGCAGGAATTGCGGAAAGGGGAACTATTCGTTCTCCTCCTCGTCGAACAGGGCGTCCATAAACTGCTGGTAGACCAGCTCCAGCTCCTCCTCGCTGTCCAGGGTGGAGAGCTGCTCCTCCCCATCGGCGTGGATAACCTTTAAAATAATCAGCCCGTACTCCTCGTCCAGGTCGATGTCCTTGGCCTCGCCGCTGTCCTCCTCGCCGGGAACCGCGGGGAAGAAGGCCATGTAGGTCTGGCCGTTGTACTCCAGTGTGTCCAGATGCTCCAGCTCAAATTCATTGCCGTCCTCATCGGTGATGGTAATAAAATCCGGGCCGAACTCCTCGCTCAAATCAGCCAACCCCTTTCCTGTTTCACGCCTCTATTTTACCCTCCGGGCGGGAAAAATGCAAGGGTGGCAGGCGGTAAAATTTTTCGACGGGAACCTGATTTGAGAAATATTGTAAAAAATTAGGGTGGACATCTGGATACTTCATGGTATAATAGCTGCAACGCGGCCCGTCTGGCGCGGGCCGCGCCGTGACAGACAGCAACCCATGAGGCTTTTCCAGCAGCAATCGGAGGTGTCATTTTGACGTCAGCATCCAATCGAGCGCCCGGCCCGGATCGCCGCAGACGGGGCGGGGGCGCGGCCCATGCGGCCGCCATGGTAGGGAAGGTAATCGGCACCATTGTGCTGATCATGGTAATCACCGGGGCCATTCTGGCCTGCTTTGCCGCGGTGTATATCAAGACGGTGATTATGCCCGACGCCCATCTGGACGGCAACTTCACCATGGATCAGACCAGCACCATCTACTATCTGGACTCCGCCACCGGGGAGTATGTGGAGCACCTGTCCCTCCACGGGGAGGAGAACCGGATTCTGGTCACTTTCGACGAGATCCCGGAGGATCTCATCAACGCCACGGTGGCCATTGAGGATCAGCGATTCTGGAAGCACGACGGGGTGGACTGGCGGCGCACCCTCAACGGCGTGCTGCTCATGTTCACCGGCAAGGACATCCAGGGCGGCTCCACCATCACCCAGCAGCTCATCAAGAATTTTACCCAGTACGACGATGTGACCGTCAAGCGGAAGATCACGGAGATTTTCCGCGCCCTGGAGTTTGACAAGACCTACTCCAAGGAGAAGATCATGGAGTGGTACCTCAACTACATCTACCTGGGAGAGGGCTGCAACGGCGTGGCCACCGCCGCCCGGGCCTATTTTGACAAGGACCTGAGCGAGCTGACCCTGGCCGAGTGCGCCAGCCTCATCAGCATCACCAACAACCCCTCTCTCTACAACCCCTACCGCTATCTGGAGAACAACCAGTACCGGGCCAAGCTGGTGCTGAGTGAAATGCTGGAGCAGGGGTATATCGACCAGGCCCGGTATGACGAGGCGGTGGCGGAGATCGACGATCTGGCCAGCCACCTGGCCCGGGGCGAGAACGAGAGCCGTCCCACGGTGATTTACAACTGGCACGACGAGCAGGTGATCACCGACGTCATCAACGACCTCATCGACAAATACGGCTACTCAGAGACCCTGGCCACCGACCTGGTGAACTCCGGCGGGCTGAAGATCTACTCCACGGTGGATCCGGAGATCCAGGCCATTGTGGAGGAGGTGTACGCCGACCGGGAGAACCTGCCCCTGGTGTCCGCCTCCGGGCAGCGGATCCAGTCGGCCATTGTGATCATTGACCCCCAGGGCAACGTGGTGGGTCTGGCAGGCGCCATGGGGGAGAAGGAGAAGAACCGGGTGTGGAACTACGCCAGCCGCTCCACCCGCCAGCCCGGCTCCTCCATCAAGATGCTCTCCACCTATGCCCCCGCCCTGGAGCTGGGGCTCATTACCCCCGCCACGGTGCTGGACGATTACCCGGTGCAGCTTTTGAGCGGGTCGGCCTGGCCCAACAACTCCTACGGGTACTACAAGGGCCTCACCGACGTGAGCTGGGCCGTGCAGCAGTCCTCCAACCCGGTGGCGGTGCGGGTGCTGGAGATGCTTACCCCGGACGCGTCCTATGACTTTATGACCAACCGCTTCCACATCACCACCCTGGAGCCCGGCCGGGAGATCAACGGGGAGTACAAGAGCGACATTGACGTCTCCCCCCTGGCCCTGGGCGGCCTCACCGACGGGGTGCGGGTCATCGAGATGGCGGCGGCCTACTCCGTCTTCCCCCGGGACGGCATGTATATCGCCCCCCGCACCTACACCAAGGTAACCCAGGAGGTGGACGGCCAGGAGGTGGTTCTCCTGGACAACACCCAGGATGAGCCCGAGGCGGTGATCAGCCAGGAGACCGCCTGGTACGTCAACGATATGCTCAAAAAGGTGGTGACCTCGGGTACCGGCACCTCCGCCCAGATCCCCGGCATGACGGTGGCGGGCAAGACGGGCTCCACCAACTCCAACAACGACCGGTGGTTTGTGGGCTATACCGCCTACTACACCGCTGCCGTCTGGGTGGGGTACGACACCCCCGAGCGCATCAGAACCAACCTGGCCAACCCCGCCGCCACCATGTGGCAGAAGGTGATGAGCCGGGTGCACGAGGGTCTGGAGAACAAGGACTTCAACACCCCCGACGGGCTTATCACCGTCAAGTACTGTAAGGACAGCGGTATGCTGGCCACCGACGCCTGCCTCCAGGATCCCCGGGGCAGCCGGGTGGGCACCGCCTATCTCTTCCTGGGGGACGCGCCCACGGAGAGCTGCACCGCCCACCAGACGGTGGAGGTGTGCAATGCCAGCCCGGTGAAAAACGCCAACGGGGAGGTCATTGAGGGGCTCTATCACAAGGCGGGCGAGTACTGTCCCCGGCAGGCTGACGAGCTGCTGGGCATTACCGAGCCCACGGTGATCACCATCGCCCTGCTCAACCTGGAGCGGGAGACCATCGGGGGGGCCACCGCCCGGGACAGCAGCTACTATATGAGCTTCCTGGACGCCCAGGGGGTGTGCGACGTACACCTTACCGAACCGGAGCCGGTGGTGGAGGAGTACGACCCCAGTACCTTCAACATCGCCGACCCATCCACCTGGCCGCCGGCGGACGACGAGCGCTACCAGAATTTTGACCCGGACAACCCGGAAACCTGGCCCAACTACCAGCCGGAGGAGGAGTCTCCCACCCAGACCCCGTCCGGCGGAGGCCAGACAACTCCGTCGGAGAGTCCGGCCCCCAGTCCGTCGCCCTCCCCCTCCCAGTCGGAGGAGCCCTATATCCCCGCAGGGGGGTAATATGTGCAAAAAGCCCGCCCGGCGCGTATGCGCCGGGCGGGCTTTTTCAGTCGGATTTTCCCGGGGAGAGCAGCCCGGCGGCATACAGAGTTTTAAGCAGAATGGCGGCCAGGGGGCCCAGGATCATGCCCGTCACCCCCAGCACCTGAAAGCCCACGTACATGGCCAGCAGGGCGGCCAGGGGGTGCAGGCCGATTTTACTTCCGACCAGCTTGGGCTCCAGGGCGCTGCGCACCAGGGTGACGGCGGCGAAGAGGATCACCAGTCCCGCGCACAGCCTCACATCCCCCCGCACCAGGGCGAAGAGGGCCCAGGGCAGCAGCACCATGCCGCTGCCCAGGGCGGGCAGGGCGTCCAGCAGGGCGATGAGGCAGGAGAGCACCAGGGCGGCCTCCACCCGCAGCAGCAGCAGACCCGCCGCCAGCTGGATCAGGGTAATGAGCATCAGAAGCCCCTGGGCCCGCAGCCAGCCCCCCAGCACCTCCCGCACCCCGCCCGGCCCCTCCCACAGGGCCCGCCGCCACCGGGGGGGAATCTTTCCGGCCAGCAGGGGGAGCAGCTTGGGCCGGGAGAGGCTGGTGAAATAGGTGGCCAGGGCGGCGGTGAAGAGAAACAGCCCCGCCCGGGGCAGCGCCCCCGCCGCCCGGGCCGCCCGCTGAGCCAGGGCGGCCCCCCACTCCCCGGGCAGAGTCAGGGCCCGGGCGGCCAGGTCCTCCAGCACCTCAGCCGCCCCCTGGCGCACCTGGACAGGCAGGGCGGTGAGCAGGCGGTAGACCCACCCCTCCGCCTGCCGCTCCAGGCCGGGCAGGCCGGAGAGCAGGGCGGGCAGCCGGCCCAGCAGCGAAGTGAGCTCGTACCAAATCCGCCACACCGCCAGCGCGCCCAGAGCCAGCAGCCCCACCCACAGCAGGGCGGTGCACAGGGCGCAGGCCCCCCACCGGGGCAGGCGCAGCCGCCGGGTGAGAAAGCCCACCGGCTTCTCCAGCAGGGCGGAGAGCACAAGGGCCAGCAGAAAGGGGAGCAGCCAGGGCAGCAGGTAATTCCAGGCCAGCCACAGCCCAACCAGGGCCAGGGCGGCGTAGAGCAGCCCCAGGAGAATGCGCAGGTGCCTGTTTTCCGGCATGTTCGCCGCCTCCTCCCGGGAATATGTACAATGTGACGGGAAACGTGGGGGGAAACCGGGAGAAATTGGGGAGACTTCCAGACGCTTTGCACTTGCGGGGCCGGGCGGGGGTGTGCTACAATATACCTCACACGGAATACAAATGCCTCTAACACAAGGACACAAAGGGGGACACGGGGATGAGCAAGCTGCCCAGCTACTTCATTGTGGAGTCCAGCGCCCTGCCGGAGGTCTTTTTAAAGGTGGCCCAGGCCAAGTGCCTGCTGGACACCGGCGAGGTGGAGACGGTAAACCAGGCCACCCAGCGGGTGGGCATCAGCCGCAGCGCCTTCTACAAATATAAGGACGCGCTGCGTCCCTTCAACGACATGCTCCACGGCCGGATTGTTACCTTTCAGATTTTGCTCAAGGATGAGCCGGGGGTGCTCTCCTCCGTCCTGAATATCTTTGCCCAGACCGGCGGGAATATTCTCACCATCAACCAGGGCATCCCGGTGGGCGGGTGCGCGGCGGTGAACATCGGGGCGGAGACCTCGGCCCTGGCGGTGTCCATGGAGGAGCTGCTGGACCGGGCCCTGAAGGTGGACGGCGTGCTGCGCTGTGAGATTCTGGCCGGATAAGAAGAAAGGAAGGAAATGGGTATGATCAACGTAGCGATACTGGGCTTCGGCGTGGTGGGCTCCGGCGTGGCCGAGGTGCTGGATATGAACAGCGCCTCCATCGCGGAAAAGATGGGGGAGCAGGTCTCCCTGAAGTACATCCTGGATGTGCGGGACTTCCCCGACAGCCCTTACGGAGATAAGGTGATCCACGACTTTGGGGTCATTGAGAGCGACCCGGAGGTGGACATTGTGGTGGAGACCATCGGGGGCGCCAAAATCGCCTGGGAGTTTACCAAGCGGGCCCTGGCGGCGGGCAAGAGCGTGGTCACCTCCAACAAGGAGCTGGTGGCCACCCACGGCTGCGAGCTGATGGAGCTGGCCCAGGCCAACGGGGCGCTCTATCTCTTTGAGGCCAGCGTGGGGGGCGGCATCCCGGTGATCCGGCCTTTGAACCAGTGTCTGGCGGCCAACCGGGTGGAGGAGATCTGCGGCATCCTCAACGGCACCACCAACTATATCCTGACCCGGATGATCCGGGCGGGGCTGCCCTTCGAGGCCGCCCTGAAGGAGGCCCAGGCCAACGGCTACGCCGAGCAGGACCCCACCGCGGACATCGAGGGGCACGACGCCTGCCGGAAGATCTGCATTCTCTCCGCCCTGGCCTTCGGCCGGCACATCTACCCCGACCAGGTGCCCACCCAGGGCATCACCGGGGTGACTCTGGCCGACGTGGCCTATGCCGACTCGTGCAACAAGAAGATCAAGCTGCTGGGCCGCTCCATTCCCCAGGCGGACGGCCGGGTGTGCGCCTATGTGGCTCCCCACCTGGTGGACATGGAGAATCCCCTGGCCTGTGTGGAGGACGTATTCAACGCCATCACCGTCCGGGGCAACGCGGTGGGGGACGTGATGTTCTACGGCCGGGGGGCCGGCAAGCTGCCCACCGCCTCCGCGGTGGTGGCCGACATTATGGACGCCGCCCGCCGCCGTGGGCAGAAGTACATGACCTGGGGCCCCGGCGGGGCGGACGCGGCGGTGGGGCCGGAGGCGCTGGCCAGCTGCTGGTACGTGCGCACCAACGCCGCCGCCGAGCAGGTGAAGGCCCGCTTTGCCCAGGCCGGCTTCCTCAGCCGGGCGGGCGCGCCGGAAGAGGAGTGCGCCTTCCTCACCGGCCCCCTCACCCAGGCCCAGGTGGAGGAGAAGCTGGGGGATCTGCCCCGGCTGTCCCTGTTCCGGGTGCTGGACTGAGGCATAGAATAGGGAGAGACCAAATTTATTTCAAATACCATTGGGGGTACATACATGGGACTCATTGTACAGAAGTTCGGCGGGACCTCGGTTGCGGACGCGGATCGCATCCGCAACGTGGCCCGCATCATCACGGAGACCTACCGCCGGGGCCACAACGTGGTGGCGGTGCTCTCCGCCCAGGGGGACACCACTGACGATCTCATCGCCAAGGCCGCGGAGATCAACCCCAACGCCTCCAAGCGGGAGATGGATATGCTCCTGTCCACCGGCGAGCAGATCTCCTGCTCCCTGTGCGCCATGGCCATTGAGGCCATGGGCTATCCCGTCATCTCCCTGACGGGCTGGCAGGCGGGCATGCGCACCAACTCCACCTACAGCAACGCCCGCATCAAGCGCATTGCCACCGAGCGGGTGCTGGCCGAGCTGGACAAGAAGGCCATCGTCATTGTCACCGGCTTCCAGGGGATCAACAAGTACGACGACATCACCACCCTGGGCCGGGGCGGGTCGGACACCTCCGCCGTGGCTCTGGCCGCCGCCCTCCACGCGGATCTGTGCCAGATCTACACCGATGTGGACGGGGTGTACACCGCCGATCCCCGCCACGTGCAGGGCGCCCGCAAGCTGGAGGAGATCACCTTCGACGAGATGCTGGAGCTGGCTACCCTGGGCGCCCAGGTGCTCCACAACCGCTCGGTGGAGATGGCAAAGCGCTACAACGTCAACCTGGAGGTTATCTCCAGCTTTTCCGGCAAGCCGGGAACCAAAGTCAAGGAGGTTGCAAAAACCATGGAAAAATCCCACGTCAGCGGCGTAGCCAAGGATAAGAACGTGGCCCGTCTGGCCCTGGTGGGCCTGGCCGACCAGCCCGGCATCGCCTTTAAGATTTTCTCCCTGCTGGCCAAGGAGCACGTGAATGTGGACATCATTCTCCAGTCCATCGGCCGCAACGACACCAAGGACATCAGCTTCACCGTCAGCAAGCAGGACATGGAGCTGGCCCGCAAGGTGCTGGAGGAGAACGCCGAGAGCCTGGGCTTCGACCGCATCGACTTCAACGACCAGATCGCCAAGGTGTCCATCGTGGGCGCGGGGATGATCAACAATCCCGGCGTGGCCGCCGCCATGTTTGAGGCCCTGTACAGCGCGGGGATCAACATCAACATGATCTCCACCAGCGAGATCAAGGTCTCCGTGCTGGTGGACATCAACGATGCCGACCGGGCGGTGCAGGTGGTGCACGACCGCTTCTTCAGCGACTTCGGCGTGGGCAACTAAAGTCCGCCTTATATTCCCGCAGCGTCAGAGCAGACGTCACAAGGCGTCTGCTCTGCGGCGTTTTTGGGTTGCAGACAGGGAGGGAGAGCATGAAAACAGGCATTGTGCTGGAGGGGGGCGCCTTCCGTACCATCTACTCCAGCGGAGTGTGCGACGGGCTGCTCACCGGGGATGTGATGACCGACTACGTCATCGGCGTCTCCGCCGGGATCGCCTATGGGGTGAGCTATGTCTCCCGGCAGATCGGCCGCAACCTGGAGATCCTCACCCGCTTCGGCCACGATAAGCGGTACATGGGCCTGGGCAACCTCCTCCGGCGGGACAACCGCAGCTACTTCGGCCTGGACTTCGTGTACCGTGAGATTCCCAGCCGCCACGTCCCCTTTGACTACGAGACCTTTGCCGCCTATCCCGGCCAGGTGGAGGCGGTGGTGACAAATCTGGAGACCGGCGGGGCGGAGTATCTGGAGGTACCCCGGCGGGACGACGGGTTCCGCCTGCTCCAGGCCACCTGCGCCCTGCCCTTTCTCTTCCCCGTGTTCCACATCGACGGTATGCCGGTGATGGACGGCGGGGCGGCGGACGCCATCCCCTACCAGCGGGCCTTTGACCAGGGGTGTGACCGGGTGGTGGTGGTGCTCTCCCGGGAGCGGGAGTACGTCCGCCGGGCGGAGAAAATCCAAAAGCTGGTGGAGCTGGTCTACCGCAGATATCCCAAATTCTGCGACACCATGCGCCGCCGGGCGGAGGTGTACAACCACAGCCGCGCCCGCCTTTTTGAGCTGGAGAAGCAGGGGCGGGTACTGATCTTCACGCCCCAGTCCACCCAGGGCTTCTCCCGCATGGAGCGGGACACGGAGAAGATCCGCGCCCTGGGGCAGGACGGCTACGACGCCGCCCTGGCCCGCCTGGACGAGGTGCGGGCCTTCCTGAGCGAGTAAAGCCGAAAAGCGGCCCGGGACCTGTATATGATACAGGCCCCGGGCCGCTTCCTTTTTTCAGTCTCCTCCGGCCCGGCGGCGCAGCCGCTCCAGCAGGCCGGAGAGCCCGCCGCTCCGGCGGGCCGGTGCGCAGGCGGGCTGGGCCTGGGCCTGCCGGGCCTGCTGTACCGCCTCCTCCATCATGACCTGCTGGGCGTCCACCTCGGGCGCATGCTCCTCCCGGGGGACGGAAACATAGCTGCCGTCGGCCTGGAGCAGCCGGGCCTTCCGGTTGTCGGCGCAGAGCACCTGGATATAGTGGAAGAGCTGGCGGCGGACGTCCTCGTCCAGAATGGGACAGGCGATCTCCACCCGCCGCTCGGTGTTGCGGGTCATGAAATCCGCCGAGCCGATGTAGATCCTGGCCTTCTCCCCCCGGCCGAAGGCGAAGATGCGGGGGTGCTCCAGATAGCGGCCCACGATGGAGAACACCCGGATGCGGTCGGTGAGGCCGGGCACCCCGGGCCGCAGGCAGCAGATGCCCCGCACGTTCATCACCACCTCCACCCCCGCCTGGCTGGCCTGGGCCAGCTTGTCGATGAGCTCCCGGTCGGTGACCGAGTTGACCTTGATGAAGATCCGCCCCTCCTCTCCCGCCTGGGCCTTGGCGATCTCCCCGTCCATCAGCTCCAGCAGCCTGCTTTTCAGGCTGTGGGGGGCCACCAGCAGGTGGCGGTACTCCCCGTTCAGGTTGGAGGTGGCCATGTTCTGAAAGAAGGCGGCGGCGTCCGCCCCGATGGCGGGCTGGGCGGTCATCAGGCACAGGTCGGTGTAGAGCCTGGCGGTCTTTTCGTTGTAGTTGCCCGTGCCGATCTGGGTGATGTGCTGGATGTGGCCCCGGTCCCGGCGGGTGATGAGGCAGATCTTGGAGTGGACCTTGAACCCCTCAAAGCCGTAGAGCACGGTGCAGCCCGCCTGCTCCAGCCGCTCGGCCCAGGCGATGTTGTTCTGCTCGTCAAACCGGGCCCGCAGCTCCATGAGCACGGTGACGTCCTTGCCGTTCTCCGCCGCGGCGGCCAGGTACTCCACCAGCTTGGCGGTGGAGGCCAGGCGGTAGATGGTGATCTTGATGGAGAGCACCTCCGGGTCGGCGGCCGCCTCCCGGATGAGCTGGAGGAAGGGCTCCATGGAGTGGTAGGGGTAGCACAGCAGGGCGTCCCGGCGCAGGATCTGGGGGATGAGCTTCTCCCCCCGCACCAATCCCCCGGGCCACTGGGGGGTGTAGGGGGGATTGCACAGCACCGCGGCGCTCTCCCGGGGCAGCTTGCCCTCCAGGGCGAAGACATAGCCCATGGACAGGGGGCACTTGCAGGAGAACACCTGCTCCTCGGGCAGCTCCAGCCGCTGGCAGAGGAACTGCCGCAGCTCCCGTCCGCCATCCCCCTGGATCTCCAGCCGCACCGGGGCCAGCCGCGCCCGCTTTTTGAGCACCTTTTTCATGTGCTGGCGGAAGTCCTCTCCCACGTCGTAGTCCTCGTCCTCCGGGCTGATGTCCCCGTTGCGGGTGACCGCGATCACGCAGGCCTGATCCACCTGGTAGGTGTCAAACAGCTCCCCGGCGCAGGAGAGGACAATGTGCTCGGTGAGCACGTAGCGCGCCCCCGGCCCCTCCAGCAGCAGGAAGGGGGGGAGAGCCCGGGGAATGGGGATGAGGCCGAAGCACCCCCGCCCCTCCCGGCGCAGGGACAGGGCGATGGTGAGGGACTTGGAGGGCAGGGGGGGGAAGGGGTGGTGGGAGTCCACCACAATGGGGGAGAGCACAGGGCGCACGTAGTCGCGGAACCAGCGCTGCACCTGGCGGCGCTCCTTCACGTCCAGCTCCTCCAGGCGCAGGCAGCACACCCCGTGGGTGCGCAGCCGGGTCTCCAGCTGGGCAAAGAGCTTATCCCGCTGCCGGTACAGGGGGGGCACCGCCTTGAAGATGGCCTGGAGCTGCTGGGCGGGGGTCAGGCCGCTCTTGCTGTCCATGTGGGCCTGCCTGGACAGGGTCATATCGGAGATGGAGCCCACCCGGATCATAAAAAACTCGTCCAGGTTGCTGGTGAAGATGGACAGGAATTTCAGCCGCTCAAACAGGGGGACGCTCTCGTCCCTGGCCTCGTCCATCACCCGCTGGTCAAAGCGCAGCCAGGACAGCTCACGCTCCTGGGTGTAGCGGGTGTCAATCTGTTTGCTGCCCGACATGGACTATTCCCCCATAACCCGCTCCAGGAGGTAGCCCTCCCGGACGCCGCAGGCGCTTACCGAGACGGTCTGCACCCCGTAGCTCTTGATGACCGTGTTGAGGATGAGAAGGCCGGGCAGAATGGTGTGCACCCGGTCGGGGGCAGCCCGGAGGATGCGGTGCATGGTGTCCCGGTCCCCCTTCTTGAGCCCCTTGTACAAAGCGCGGATCTCCCCGGCGGGGATGGTGCGGTTGCCGGGATCAACCCCCGCCAGGTCGTTGCACAGCTTGGCGGCGGCCCGGATGGTGCCGCCCACGCCGGTGAGGTGGCGGCAGGTGAGCCCGGCGGTTTTGGCCCTTTCCAGCTGGGAGCGCACCTGGTCCCGAATGGCCCGGCGCTCGTCCGGGGTGGGGAAGAGGCCGGACACGTGCCGGGTGAACAGGGACAGGGAGCCCAGGGGCAGGCTGCACCCGGAGAGGATGGCACCATCCCGGTAGGCCACAAGCTCGGTGGAGCCGCCGCCGATGTCGGCCAGCAGGCCCTCCTCCGCCCCGCCCCCGGCGCAGGCCCCCTTGAAGGAGAGGGCGGCCTCCTCGCTGCCGGTGAGCACCACCACCCGCAGGCCGGTGGTCTGGTAGATTTGCTCCAGCACCTGCTCGGTGTTGGAGATGTTGCGGATGGAGGCGGTGCCGAAGACGTGGAGATCCGTAATCTCCAGGTTGCGCAGCAGGGCCTGAAAGCCGCTGAGCACCCGGCAGGCCACCAGGATGCCCCCCTCGGAGAGAGCGCCGCCCCGGACATAGCCCGCCAGGCCGGCCATCTCCTTTTTATTGAGCAGCAGCTTGAACTGCCGTCCCTCCCAGCAATAGATGGACAGGCGGATGGTGTTGGAGCCCACGTCCACAATGCCGCATTTCATGGGAAATCCCCCTTTTGTTCGATCTCGCACAGCGGTTCTTATTTTATGCGGATTCCCCCTGCTTATCAAGGGAATTTACCGAATCTTTACCATCCTCTCCCCCGTTTTCGCCGCAGACCGCCCGCCAGGCGGCGATGAGGGCCAGATTGTCTCCCAGGGTGGTGAACAAAGCGGCGATGACAGCCAGATCTTCGGCGGATTTTCCCTGGGCGATCTGAAGGCTGAGCAGGGAGGAGATAAGTACCAGCCCTTCGCCGGAGGGGCTGCACATGGCGGACAAAAAACCACCTCCTCTGCCTCCATTCTATGCCCGCGCGCGCTCTCCGGCGCAAAACTTCATGCGCCTTGGGCGTACCACGAAACAGAACAAAAGCCAGGGCGCATGAAGTTTTTGCGCATGTGGGCCGCACCCGGCCCACGCGCTGTGATTTTATGGCCGTGCCGCTGAAGCGGCTCATGGCCAGTTTTGCTATGCTTTTGCATAGCAAAACCCGGCGGGACGCGTCTGCGTCCCGCCGGGTTTGTCACTGGGCCCCGATTTTTTTCTCAATAACCTGCTTGAAGCGGGCCGGGTGGGTGTTGAGCACCAGCTCGGGGGGGAAGTCCAGCTCCTCCAGCAGGGCCTGGGCGTACTGGTGGGCGCCCACGGCGCTGGCGAAGTGGGCGTCGCTGCCCACCCCCACGCTCACCCCCTGCCGCCTGCACTCCCGGAGCATCTGGGCGCAGTGGAGGGGGCCGTCCTTGCGGAAGCAGCCGGGGGTGAGGGAGGTGTTGTTCACCTCCAGCAGCACGCCCCGCTCCCCGGCGGCCCGCACCAGGGTTGGGTAGTCCAGGGGGTAGCGCCCGTCGTCCGGGTGGCCCAGGATGCACACCTTGGGGCAGTCCATGGCCTGGATGAGGGCGTGGGTGTTGGCCTGGGCGTCGGGACAGGGGGGGATGCAGGGGGGGTGGAGGGAGGCGATGGCCATGTCCAGGCAGTCCAGCAGGCGGCCGTCCAGATCCAGGGTGCCCTCCAGGTCCATCACGTTGAGCTCCGCCCCCATGAGGATCTCCACCCCCTCGATCTCCCGGTCGATGACCCCGAAGTTGAAGAAGTACTCCCGGGTGGTGGTGCTGATCATGCCGGGGCCGTGGTCGGTGACGCACAGCAGCTTGAGCCCCCGGCGGGCGGCGGCGGCGGCCAGCTCCAGGGTGGTGGAGTAGGCGTGGCCGCTGGCCAGGGAGTGGGTGTGGCTGTCCAAGAGAAATTCCATGGGTGCAAGACTCCTTTTTCCGTTATACCCCGCCGGTGGCGGTGAGGCGGGGGCTGTCCAGGGAGAAGGCGGAGCCGTCCCAGGACACCCCGGCGGTGAGGTTGGCGATGTAGCGCACCTGGCCGTCCACCTCAATTCCCACGCCGAACACGGCGGTGACGGCCGTTTCGTCAACCCGGAAGAACACCAGGCCGCTGAAGTCGGCGCACAGGGCGGCGGGGCCCTCATCCTCCGCCCCCAGGGTGTAGGACACCGTCTCTCCCCCGCAGGAGAGCTCCACGGCGTCCCCCTGGGCGCGGAAGGTGAGGCAGTCCAGCAGCAGGGGGTTGTAGATCTCCGGGGTGAGGGACTGGGCGCTCCAGCCCTCCCCGTCCCACCGGCACAGGGTGAGCCGGGCGGCGTCGGGCCGGTCGTAGGTGAGCAGCAGCAGCTCCTCCTCTCCGTCCCCGTCAAAGTCCCCCCACTGGAGCCTGGGGTCGGTCTGGGGGGCCTGGGTCATGGGGCTGGGGAGGAAGCAGCGCGCCTCCCCCCGCACCAGCAGGTAGCCCCCCGACTCCCCGTCCAGGCCGCAGAAGAGCAGCACGTCCTCCTGCCTGGCCAGCAGCAGGCACTCCACTCCAGCCACCGTGGTTTGATCCCCCACCGTCCCGGGCAGGTCGGCCAGGTCGGCCTCCTCCCACCAGGGGGCGGGGGCGGGGGACTGGGCCGGGAGGGCGGCGCTCTCCGGCGGGGGCGAGGAGGGGGCGGCAGGGGCCTCCCCGCCGGAGCAGGCGGAGAGGAGAAGCAGGACGGCCGCCAGGGCGGCCAGAAGGCGTTTTTTCATCTCTAAGCCTCCAGAGGAGTAATTTTTTTGTCCACCACCCACCGGTAGAGGACAAGAGCGGCCAGGAAGGAGACCCCCTCGGCGATGGGGAAGGCCAGCCACAGCAGCGCCGGGCGCCACAGGGCCAGCAGCAGGGCGGCGGGGAGGAGGATCACCACCTGCCGCAGCAGGGAGATCACCAGACTCAGCCCGGCGCAGCCCAGGGCCTGGAGGGAGGAGCAGAAGATGATGGACAGCCCGGCGCACACGAAGGAGCAGGCCACCAGGCGCAGGGCGGGGGCCCCGTCGGCCAGCACGGCGGCGTCCGCCTGGAACAGGATCAGCAGGGGGCCGGGGAGGAGGAGGAGCACCAGAGTGCCCGCCGCCATGATGCCCCCGGCGATGAGCAGGGCAAAGCGCACCAGACCCCGGATGCGCCGGGGGCTTTTGGCCCCGTAGTTGAAGCTCACCACCGGGATAAGGCCGTTGTTCAGACCGTAGACCGGCATGAAGATAAAGGACTGCAATTTAAAGTAGGCCCCCAGGATGAATACCCCCGTGGCGGTGAAGTGGGAGAGCACCTTGTTCATCCCCACGCTCATCACGGTGGCCAGGGCCTGCATGGCGATGGCGGGCAGGCCGATGCGGAAGATGTCCCGGATCACCGCCCCGTCCGGCCGGAAGGAGCGCAGCTCCATGCGGACAATTTTGCTGCGGCGCACCATCGCCAGGCCCACCGCCATGCCCACCAGCTGGCCGAAGACGGTGGCGATGGCCGCCCCCGCCACCTCCAGCCGGGGGAAGGGACCCAGGCCGAAGATGAGCACCGGGTCCAGCACCAGGTTGATCACCGCCCCGATGCCCTGGATCACCATGGGGCCCACCGCGTCCCCGCTGGCCTGGAGCACCCGCTCCCCGGCAAACTGCCAGCACATGCCCAGGGAGGCCCCGGTGACCACCCACAGGTACTGTCCGCCGTAGTTGATGACCGCCGGGCGGCTGTCAAACAGGGCAATAAAGGGCCGGGCGAAGATCAGGCCCAGGCAGAGAAAGACCAGCCAGCACACCAGGTAGACAAAGTAGCCGTTGGCGGCCACCGCGTTGGCCGCCTCCCGCCGCCCCTCCCCCAGACGGCGGGAGAGCATGGCGTTCACCCCCACCCCGGTGCCCACGCACACGGCGATCATCAGGGTCTGCACCGGGTAGGCCAGGGAGAGGGCCACAAAGCCCTCCTCGCTCAGCTGGGCCACGAATACGCTGTCCACCAGGTTGTACAGGGCCTGGATGAGCATGGAGAGCATCATGGGCCAGGACATGTGCAGCAGCAGCCGCCGTACCGGCATGACCGCCATTTTGTTCTCTTCCAAACCATCCACTCCAGTCAAACAACGGATTTCCCGGCGGGAAATCCGTTGTTGAGGTCTTTTGAAGGCTTACACCGGCGCGGGCTCCTCCTGCTCCCGCTGCTCCTCCGCCTGGCGGGTGAGGCCCCGGGCGTTGGCCAGCATGAGCTTGATGCGGTTTTCCTGGTTGATCTTGGTGGCGCCCGGGTCGTAGTCGATGGCCACGATGTTGGAGTGGGGGTAGTCGTCCTTCAGCTTGCGGATCATGCCCTTGCCCACAATGTGGTTGGGCAGGCAGCCGAAGGGCTGGGTACACACAATGTTGGGAGTGCCCGAGTGGATGAGCTCCAGCATCTCGGCGGTGAGCAGCCAGCCCTCCCCCATCTTGTTGCCGTCCCCCAGGTAGCCCTTGATGAGCCGGTGGAGATCCTCGAAGGTGCCCGGGGCGCGGAAGCCCCCCCGCTCCATGGCGGCGATCATGGCCCGCTGGCACTTTTCAATGTAGCCCTTGAAGATCTGGCAGATCTTCTTTTTGATCCACTTGCCCCCGTAGATGCCCACGTCCACCTCACGGTTGAAGATCTTGAAGATGATAAAGTCGGTCAGGCCGGGCACCACGGGCTCCGCCCCCTCGGAGAGGAGGAACTCCTCCAGGTTATTGTTGCCCAGGGGGGAGTACTTGATGTAGATCTCGCCCACCACGCCCACACGTACCTTGGGCTCCCCCGCCACGGGGATGTCCTTGAAGGCGGCCACAATGTGGTCGAAGTTGGCCACCATGCTCTTGAAGGACAGGCCCCGGCCGTGGGTCATCTCCTCCAGCAGGTGGTTCTCGCAGGCCTCGATGGCCGCCTGGGTCTGGCCGGGGTTGACCTCGTAGGGGCGCACCTGGTTGGAGGTCTGCACGATGATGTCCCCGTACATCATGGCGAAGATGGCCTTGCGCAGGGTGCCCAGGCCCAGCTTGAAGCCGGGGTTGGGCTCCAGCCCGGACAGGTTGATGGACACCACCGGGATGAAGGACAGACCCGCCTTCTCCAGAGCCTTGCGCAGCAGGTGGATGTAGTTGGAGGCCCGGCAGCCGCCCCCCGTCTGGGTGATGAGCAGGCCCACCTTGTGGATGTCGTACTTGCCGCT